>JAAWON010000006.1 GCA_022799495.1 Erysipelotrichaceae bacterium
TATGGCACCGTTTAGGCACCGTTTTACACATTTTCACTGTTGCAAAGTTTCAAAAAGGGCTTCCCGATTTCTCGGAAAGCCCCATAAAATCTAGCTTTTCACTGATTACTCAATAATCGTAGCCAAACGACCAGACCCTACTGTACGTCCGCCCTCACGATCAATTACTTTTTTATGAGAAATACTGCTTGCACAACTGCATAAACTCCGCATCGCTGATGCCTAACATATTCAAACGCTTCCACAGCGTCTTTGCGTTACATGCCCCGACAAATAGTGCATTTCCCAGTATTTCCCGGCGGTGTTTGCTGTCTTTGCTACCACTGAACCCCATCCGCATAAATACTTCCCATCGCAAGGTTTCCGATTGTTTTTCCTGATAGGTGATAACATGCCGCAAGGATTCAATAATATCCGCTCCACATGCATGTTCCACACCGACCTTACGCTTAGTACGAGCCTTGCGCTTTTCAATAAACGCATTCTTACAGCCCGGCACTGCTTCATTGATCCATGATCGAATCCGTTCTCCCGGCACATCCGGATCCGTGAATATAATCACACCGCGCTTTTTCTGTAAGAGCGCGATCAAGGCCAATCGCTCTTTCGTCAGTTTCGTTCCCCCTGTTTCCAGCGTATCACAATCCACATACGTTTTCAGTTTTTGGCTATCATGTACCCCTTCAACTATAATAATTTCTTTTACTTGCATCATTCACAAACCTTTCCCCTTTATTTTACCATAATCAGCCCCAGAAAAAAATGACGATTCATTGCTTCTCCTACTTTCCTGAAGCAGAAAAAGCCGATTTGCTTATCGACTTATATTTCCTGATGTTATTTCCCATTATTTCACCCGGCAAAATCACTCCACCATCTCGCATTGCTTGCAATCACAACGCTCATAATTTAACTACGTGCACAAACAAATCGGCTCATCCTATCAAAATGTATCATAAAAAGATGATCCGCTTATCCTCCGCTGCCATAACGCAGGATCTTCAACGTTGGGACAGATCCATCCCAAAATACTTGTGTATCAATATAGTTCTCTGAACCCACATATAAATCTATATGGTTGCCATAAATCGCCCCGCCACGATCCAATACCATACATTTAATTGGCTGATCCGGCGAGAAGCCCATGCCGCTTAAACCATGATTGCTAATCTCCACTATCGAATAGAATGGAATGCTAGGATCCATTGCGATAATATAATAACCGTCATACGTTAATCCTTCCAGCCATTCTCCATTGCTTTGCTGGACACCCCATGTTGGATGCAGCTGCACACCTGTTGCTGTGTTGCCGCTGCCATCTTCCCGCACATTACATCCGTAACAATCCACACCATATAATGTAGCACGAATCTGATATTCATCCA
Organism: Erysipelotrichaceae bacterium; assembly: GCA_022799495.1. Classification (GTDB taxonomy): domain Bacteria; phylum Bacillota_I; class Bacilli_A; order Erysipelotrichales; family Erysipelotrichaceae; genus C-19. The sequence goes on from JAAWON010000006.1 coordinate 1,386, forward strand.
ATACCGGTGTACTGTCCACTTGCGTCGGTTCTTCCTGCTCATTTTGAATCGGAGTATCCTCTTTATACTGAGCAGCCTGACTTTTCTGCGCAAGCAACTTTAACGAACTTTGTACACCATCCTGCTTAACCAACTTCGTATTCAGTTTCTTTGAAAGTGCATAGGCGCGTATTTCTTCTTTCAAAGCAACTTCCTGTTTCATATCCGCGTGCAACGTTGTTCTAATATTATTTCTATGGGTCAACTGCGTTATCAACGCATTATTTTGGGCTTGTTCACTCGCTCCGGATACATTCATCGCAATATCACTTGCGCAGCCGGAGAGTACGAAAACCATGATCAGAAAAGCACAAATTCTTTTCAGTTTCATAAATTTCCTCCTTTAAGCTCGTGGCTTATTCTATCATAGGACAATCAACTTGTCAAATTGAGCTGATTTTGCACACGCCTATACCCCTATTCTATCCCCCCTTTTATCAGTTTATACCACCTTTTCCAAAAGGTGTCATACATTAGCCTAGGAAACAAGCGGTTATTTGCATCTTTTGCGAAAGGCTTTTCCTAATTCTCACTTGTTAGGAATAGGAAATATTTAACTTTCTTATCCTTAGGGAAAAGGTGAATATATCTCCTACACCGAAAAACCATTACATATAGCAATACACAATGCCTGCTAAATAATCGCAACTCAACCTTCTTAATCCCTATAAAAAAAGTTCGTCTCTTTTCGACAGGATTCTTCTTTCTTTGCGTTTCTACATCTTTTTATGATCAACCCTTGTCAAACAAATACCTGTTATCACCCAGCCGGTAACACATGTTCGCAAGTACATCCGCTCAGACAGAAAAAAAGCGCCGTTTCAGCGCTTATATGGATAACCATTCACGAATAAAGTAAGGGATCAAATCCTGCGGTAACTGAAGATGATTGAACCTTGGTAAAAGTTGTGGCCCATAATCAAATGCCATCGCACCGATCATCCCCGCCAGTACCAACAAAATCATCAGATACGCAAAGAAGATCATTACCTTTGAGGAACGTGCAAATTGAAACATCAACTCGATATGATTGTTATTGCGCATACGGATCACATCATAAATGATATAAGCGATAATAAGCGCACACACCAAGGCAAGCCATAACTGACTACTTATAAAATAATAGATTCCATAGCCCAACAACGGAATAAACACCAAGGGAAAATATAAGAAGGTAGCCGCAATTACCTTTCCGCCATCAAATGGATTCAGTGGTAACAAATTCATCAACGATACCACTCCTGTGAAAAAACTCAGCCATAGAAAGTTCTGACTGCGGGTAATATAACAAAGGATAAAATAAACCACGGTTGTCAATAAACCGCACAGCGGGCCACTGATCGCAATAATCGCATTTTCTTTCACCGAAGTTTCATTCGTAATCGTAATATAAGCACCGAAGGGGGTAAAACCGCCAAAACTAACGGTTGCCCCATAGGTTCGTGCCGCAATTACATGCCCTGCCTCATGAATGATTAGCATTACGACATAACCAATCGCAAAGGTTAAATTCAAAAACAGTGATAACAAGTACACTGTGCATAATACAATAACGATATTCAACAGCCATTTAAAAAAACCCCAACCTTTAAACATAGATTCCTGCATCTTGATCACCTATCTTCATTCTATTGCATTATATCACTTTTTCCTGTGCTTTGGTAGGAATACTTTGTGAATCAGCACAGATAAATACGCTTTTTAACTTACCTTTTTGTATTTATACCTTATCATATGATTCCTGTATTAGCCAATGATGCATCATTATCTCTTAGATCTGTCAGCCTTCCATAAGAACACAAAGAAAAACCGTGGCCTTTCCCTCATTGTCCACGGCATAACCAGCATGGCTGGCATTATCATAAACCTATGACATAATTTTAGCGTCAATCAACTGCTTGCGCATCATGAGGCTAAGGCGAGCATGATCCTCCTTTGACAACGGATGCACATCATCCCAATAGGCAAGTGCCAATGACTTTGTCGTAGAAGTTTCATCCGCTAATGCTTCCGCTAATGATTGCCAGTTCTGTAAATATGGGGTTAAAATTGCTTGATCTTTGGTCTCTCTATAGCGATCAAAATCTGCTCGTATGCGATGAATTTCATCCCAATCTCTAATAATATGTCCATAACTATCCAGTTTTGCGTATTTCATCGTTGTTGTTTCGCTCCTTCCTTACAATCCTTATTCTTCTCTTTGGCTCACACCTATTCTCGGCCATCTGTGACACCTCATTTTTAAGAACCAACATAGTAACATTTATATATCAATACTAAAAGTAAAGCCAATGCATAAAAACACGATACTTCATCGCTTATGATACTTCCCATATTCTAATCATCCACATGCATCTTATACATCAAAAATGAATGCAATTTATAATTTACTTATCATTACTTTTATTAACTTTCCTCCTTTCATGTGCTATTATAACCCATTATTATCATTTTGTCACTTATTTATCTATTTGTCACATACAGTAATACTTTAACATCCGTATCATTTCTTATCGCTGATTGCTTTTTCCTCTCTAAGACTATGTTTCCCTCATAAAAAAAAGCGTCCGTATGAATCTTAACGTGTCTCATCATACCAACGCTTCTGTATTTCTTTATCACGATTTGCGTCTTTGTTTGAGCTGTCCACTCATACAATAGAGAATGCTCACTAATAATATATTACCTATTATATATAAGGAAGTGTTTTGTCCACCTCCGGTATTTACTCCACCGGCAAGCCCCGGATAATGTGTTCCATCCTCCTCTTTGCTTGGTTGTGTCAGACCTTCATTTTCTATATCTGTCGTTGCTTCTTTCCAGCCAATCACCAAGGTTGCGGCTTCTTGTAGACTGATATGAATGCCATCACTCGCTTTTGTATATGTGAGTTGAGCAGCTTGATCCCCTTGAAAACCATAAACCACAAAATCATGTTGCGCATCTGCCCCGTTTGGATAAGGAATTACAAGCGCATATGCTCCATCAGGTGTCACACGGATCGCGCTGTCCTTTACCTGCCATGCGAAATCCAAAAAAGTAAAATGCTCCGGTTTAATTTCCTTAAATGCGCCTACCTCTTTCACCAACTCTTGTAGAGTGCCCTTTTCCTGTGCTTCTTCGATTTTCACTTCAATATCATCATATGCATACGTATTGCCATCTTCATCTCGATATTCCAATTCTTCATTATTGGGTTGCTCCTCGTCCGCTTGTGCTTGCGTGAATCTTACTTGAATACAGTATTTTTTCGATTCCTCTATTGGTGTATCCAATTCCATTTGCGCAAACGCACACACTTTTGTGATCTCAAAATCAGCGCGTTCTGTCAACTCAATTACCCCTTGATAAGGCACATAGTTTTCTACTTCCATACTGCCTATGGTTTCATTGATTCCATAAAACAAAGTCGCAGAAGGAGATGCATTCAATTCAATGCGTGCAGTTTCCCCACTTACAAATTCCGCCATCGAATTGCGTATAAACTCCTCTTGTCTGGCAGGATCCACTCCGGGGAACGCAAACGTAACCAAATCATCCTGTGCCTCTTGTTTCAAAGTACGGCGCTCAAATTCATATTCTCCCTGTAATTGATTGGGATCCACGTTTATAAATGGAGGTGAATATTCGTATTCCGCAACCGTATATGGTTCAATTACAACCGCTGATGTCCCTTCCATATTCAGTTGAATCCGCCCACTGCCATCTGTCGTATAGTGAGACAAGATACCATCCACATAGATACCAAGATCACCTACTGGCTGAAATTGCTCATCATGCACATATAACGTAATGATGCATCCACCATTATAAGGTGTTGCACTCTCCTTTGCTTGAGCGTTATTCTCTTCGCTGTGCATATCCAAATTGGATGTGACCGGCTCTTGTTCATTTGTTTCTACCATATCCTGTTGCATTTGCGACGCCGGCTCAGGATCCTTTGTGTAAGCAGGCGTATGTTCCTCTTCGGCAAATAAAAATAATTGATTGCCACTCATAAAGAATACTGCACATAAGACAACCGCAGTGATTGCGTATAAAACCCCTTTGATTCGTTGTTTCATGTTAATTCAACCTTTCCCTTCAATCCTATGTTCCATTATACAACAATGTGATATAGAAAAAAAGGTAAAATCTTCCGCCTTCCCTCTACCATTTTCATTCTCCCCATACAAAAAGAGCGATCCTTCCATCGCCCTTTTGTAATCCTATCCTTACGCTTATCCATCGACGCTTTCTTCCTCATGATACAAAGACAATTCTCGCTCCATAAGACGCTCTTTTTGCTTTGCGACAAGCCAGAGTGCGCCTGCCAAGATTACAAGTATGCCTGTGATGATTCGCACACTCCATACATAACGATCATATTCCGGATGTTCGAGCAGTTCGCGCTGTGCCTGATAATACGCTTTCAGTGCCTGTTTCAACTCACTGATATCCCCTTGTGCATTCAACTGTTTCAACCATGCTTCGATATGTGCATCCAGCGCATCCATTGTCCATTCACGCGTAAACTCTGCTTCCCTCATGAAAAGTGTATCCACACTAGGCGCCAATTGTTCCTGAAATCGCTCCATATCCGCACAAAACTGCGCATACACCGTTGCTTGCATCGTTTGCTTCCCATACCACCAAGGCAAAAACGTACAAATCAACATACTCAATGCGATCAACATTGTCATCCGCACTAAATTCTTTATTCTTTCCATACGCCGTCCTCTTCAATCTGAATCCCCGAAACCTTTTGCGCGTAAACAAAATAGCGCTCCTGTGTTTGCAGGGAATCAAATGGGTAACAACAATACAGAATCAAACGCTCATTGTCCTCTGCCAACACTGTCGGATCAAAATCAGCCGCATTCATGATTTCTGTATGAGTGACTTCATAAACAAAACTGCCATACTCCGTATCCATTTGAATTTGATCGCCAACTTCAAAATAGCGCAACTGCTTAAAATGCGTCCCATTATGACCTGCCAACAAAATTGGTTTTCCCATTCCCGGTATCCCACTGCTTTCATACTGACCGATGCTGATTGCCAATAGATCTTCGCTATCCCCAAATAGTACTGTCTTAGTGAAATCACGTTGTTCATTGCGCAAGATCGCATAGGCTTCGCCATGTACAGGAAAATGGATCTGAGAGCGCTGAATGATGCCCTGATGGCCTTCGATCAATGCCTCTAATTGATGCATCTGCTGGCGTGCATGATTCTCACGCAGTTGTTGGCCTGTGGCTTGTGCTTCCTGCATCTGCGCAGCGATAAAATGAGTAAGCAGAACTGCGATTAACACACTCAATCCAATATCCACGAAACAATAACACCATTTTCGCATGACTGTCCCCTCCTCACTTACATGTCGTTATTGATGATCCCTTTGATTTTCCTTGGATATCATGATAACACATCGTTTATATCGTGTCTATGTTGAATGATAAACTTACACGATGATAAAACATCGCCAAAGTACCCTGCATAACAAAACACCATAACTATCTCTACTTATCTTTTCTATTAACAACATGTAAACAATATTTCCATATAAAACACAGCCCTCCCTATCTTCCTCTACAGTCTCTTTCTCACTGCCATCAATCGTCCCATCAAACTTACATAAAAAGACATAATCAGCTAAATAAAGACACAAACAGACAAAAAAAGTCACAGGCAGAAGTCCAAACGCAACTTCTCACTGTGCTTTTTGCTTTATCATTCAAATGGCTTTATGAATTCTTTTTCATTGCCGCTGCCTACATCCATTGAAAAGCGTTCGCATCACACCAATTCATCCGACAAGTCAGGTACATGGGGTGCTAACTTCTCCTCCACCACCTCAAACATCAATGCCGCATCGTTCTTATTTGCCTGCTTCTGCAATAACAACACCCGAACACTCAGTTCCCGATAACCAAAGATCACCTGAATGATATCCCCGACCTTTACCTCAGTGCTGGGTTTTGAAATTCGGCCGTTGACATACACACGCTGCAGATCACAAAGTTCTTTCGCAGTTGTCCTTCGCTTCAAGATCCGAGCGGTTTTTAGATACTTATCCAAGCGCATACACTTCACCTCATGGATAAGTTTACCACATTATTGAAGCTGTTGGCGAGCTAAAAGTGAACAATATGCTTCGACAGCCTGTAATTTTTCCAGTGGATAGCGTTGTTTTTCAAACAATATCACAAAGGCTCCATACCAGTCACCATTTACAATCACCGGATAGACAATGCCACTATAAGTCCGTTCATCTGTTTGAAAAAGCTGCTCATCCTGAAATGGTGTAGGTCGATGATGCCGCATCGTTTTAAAAAACTCATCATGGATCGCACAATGATGCTGGCGCAGCCATTCCTCCTGCATAAACAGCACACTTTCCTGATACATTTCTGCCAATGTATCCACCATGAGATTGATCTCCTCCATATGCTTGGACATAATATCAAACTTTTGAATGACAATTTTATCATTCTCAATAAAAAACTCAATGGAATCACCTTCCTTCAGGCGATATTGCTTACGGATCTCCTTTGGGATGACAAGTCTTCCCAAATCATCCAGTCTTCTCACAATTCCGGTTGCTTTCACAATATGCACTCCTTTAACTTAGCAACCATAGTATGCTCATAAAACAAGTGCATATACCTATGGAAACCAGTCAAATCCAAATCATTTCTACAAGCAACTCACACGAACGGATACATGAGCGATACAAACAAAAGAAAAGCGCCTTTAGGCCCTTTTCTTGTCAATCATACATGATTTTATGCTTCCTTACGCCGCAATGATTCTTCCTTTGTTCGCTCTAAAATCTCAATCACTTGCGCTAGCCATCCGCTTTGTTTTGGTATACTCATCGCAATACGCTGCCTGCGATAACGCATCTGCGCTTCCTTGCACAACGTAGTCATCATCTCAAACAGTTTCACACCATCTATCTGTGCTGACCATTCTGCGCTAAACTCCAATAATAGCGTATCGCCGATCTCCTTGACATCCTCCACATGCGGTTCATTCACTAAAATCTCTAGGCGTTTCTTCTCAAACAATAAACGCACCGCTTCGGGTAAATGACCGTAATTGTCCTCTGTCTCAGCCATAAAATCCAATAGCGCTCGCTTATCTTGAATGGCATCAATGCGCTGATACAGTTTGATTTTCTCATAATCCTCCTGCTCAAATTGAGATGGGATATACGCATCCACCTTCGTATTCGGCCGTTTGCGTGGTACTCTTTCCTCCTTGCCATCCTGCACCGCCGGTTTATTGTCTGTATCGGTGCGTGCCGCAATTGCTTCATTTAACATTTCAATATACATATCCATACCAACTGTATCAATAAAACCCGCTTGTTGCGGACCAAGCATATCCCCCGCTCCACGTATCGTTAAATCACGCATCGCAATCTTATAACCACTGCCTAACTGGGTAAATTCCTTGATCGAAGTCAAGCGCTTCATCGCTACTTCACTCATCTGTTTTTGCGGTGAATACATCAAATAAGCATAGGCCAGCCGATCACTTCTGCCGACTCGTCCCTTGATTTGATACAACTGTGCCAGTCCGAAATGATCTGCCTGATCAATGATGATCGTGTTCGCATTGGGAATATCAATACCGGTTTCAATAATTGTTGTACATACGAGCACCTGATATTCATTCTGCGTAAATTGTAACATCACATCCTCAATATCCTCACGATTCATCTGTCCATGCGCGACTCCCACTGCCACATCCGGCATTTCCTGACGCAGTTTTTGGGCCAAGCGATAAATTTCCTTTACATTATTATATAGATAAAATACTTGTCCTCCACGAGCCAACTCCCGCTGAATGATCTCCTTGACCATCCGTTCATCCTTTTCAATCACATAGGTCTGAACCGGCAAACGATTCAGGGGCGGCGTATTTAATTGTGACAACGCACGGATACCCACCAATGACATCTGTAAGGTACGCGGAATCGGTGTGGCACTCATGGACAACACATCCACACTATTACGTAATTCCTGAATCTTTTCCTTATGCTCCACCCCAAAGCGCTGTTCCTCATCAATAACCAAAAAGCCAAGATCCTTGAACATGACATCTTTCGACAAAATGCGATGTGTGCCAATTAAAATATCAATCTTACCTTCCTTTACATCACGCAGTATTGCTTTTGCTGCTGCTGTGCTCACAAAACGATTCAACACCGCAATTTCAACCGGATAATCATAGAAGCGCTCACAAAATGTATGATAGTGCTGAAGTGACAAAATCGTTGTCGGGCATAAAAATGCCACCTGTTTATGATCCATAATTGCCTTAAAGGCAGCTCGAATCGCTACCTCGGTCTTACCGAATCCCACATCACCGCAAAGTAAGCGATCCATTGGCTGATCTCGCTCCATATCCTGCTTAATTGCCTGTACCGCCCGTTCTTGATCCTTCGTAAGCTCATAGGCAAAGCTATCCTCAAACTGTTTTTGATAGGGGGTATCAGCGGAAAAGGCAAAACCGATATGATCCTTTCGCACCGCATATAAAGCAATCAAGCGATCCGCTAATTCTGCCACTTTTGCACTGACCTTTGCCTTTGTCTTTTCCCATTCCCCACTACCCAATTTATTTAGTTTTGGTGCTGCCCCTTCACGAGACATAAACTTACGGATGAAATGAAATTGTTCCAATGGCACAAGCAATACATCATTTCCTTTATACGCAATATGCAAAAAATCCTTATGAATCCCATCCATTTCTTTATTGACAATTCCCATGTATTTGCCCACACCATGCTGGTGATGTACTACATAATCACCACGTTTCAGTTCATTGTAATCATGCAGTACCTCCGCATCCTTGAACTTATTCGCATAGCGTATCTGACGCTTCTTTTCCGGAAATAATTCCTTGCCGGTATAAACAGAAATGTTTTCCTTTAAACAGACAAAGCCCTCACTCCATTGTGCAATCATCACATGTATACCACCATGCAGGGTGTCCTCTGCTTCTATGCGCTGATACGGATGGTTATACTGCTCTAGGTAAGATGTTATGATTTCTGCTTCTTTCCATGTTACGGCAATTATGATATCTCGCTCTTTTGCCTCTTCGCATAACTGCTCCATGATCTGCACGAAACTGAGTTGACTTTCATGACGCGAGATGATTTGGGAAGTAAGTGGATGTTTCATATCCTGAAACAATGCAATCATCAAATGGGGATATGCCATGGCGCGCTGAAAAGGATCGCCAAACAAGGAATAACGGGGCAAGGCATGGCCTAAGGAGTATAATTCTTGTATATAAGTGATACTTTCCTCTTGAATTTGTCTTTGCGCCTGTTTGATTTCTTCCTCATTGGAAAAAAGGATATACGGTTGGCGCATATAATCCCACAGCGTAAAGGTATTTGTACAAGCATGCAGATAGCGATAAGAGTTTGGCGCTTTGGGCTGATTGCGCATGTCCTCTATATCCTGCATCACATTCATATGCAGGACTTGTGATTGCGATTCTTTTTCCTGTGTTTGTGACTTTGCGAAATACGCATGACATGAATCTTCTATCTCTTGTATTTGCTTTTCATCCAATAAATACAGGGCGGCCGGGATGATATCTGCCGCTTCGATAACCCGTAATGTACGCTGTGTAGCGATATCAAAGAAGCGAATACTTTCAATTACATTATCGAAAAATTCAATACGCAGTGGGGCATCGTAATTGATGGAGTATACATCAATGATACCGCCTCTTGCTCCATAGCACAGCGGCTGATCGACACGGATTACGCGCTCATAACCCGCTTCCTGCAATCGTTGTTTCATCGTTTCAAATTCCATTGTCATATCCTGATGGATATGTAGTGTATGGCGTTTGAAATGCATTGGGTCGCTGAGATAGCGCATCACTCCGGCGGTGTGCGTGATACAAATGACCTGTTCCTCGTTTTGAAGCGCAGCGAGCGTCTCCAACTGGGCTGCTCTCAGTTCCGGTGATGCGGCAATCGCTTCCATGCGCAAAGAATCCTCCACGCCAAAAAGCAGCACTTTTGCCTTAGTGAGGGGGATCAATTTTTCATAGAGGCGCTGTGCTGTATAGAGGTTTGCTTTCACAATACACATTGTTTGCGGCTTGCGTTCATAGGCGGCGGCGATTAAGACTGCCTCCTCGATCAAAGAAAGATTCCCCAAACCGCTCTGATGATTCAAAATGGCGCTAACTGCTTCATTATCCTTTAATCGCTTTAGTAATTCCATGGTGTTACCTTTTATTATAGCGATTCATCGTTTCTTGAAACGTATGAGTTACACTATACAGTGCCGCATCTCTTGCCAATATCAGAGATGCTTGATGTTCTTCCCATTGTGCTTGTGGAATTTTTCCTAATACCCAGCCAATACGATCCGCTAAAGGATCATTGCCGACACCAACGCGAATGCGTCGTATCTGATCCGTTCCCACATGCGCAATTACACTTTTCATGCCGTTTTGCCCGCCGGCACTTCCCTTCTCCCGTAATCGCAGTTTTCCAACCGCCAAATCAATATCATCATAAATTACCAATAAATCTTCACTTTTAATTTGATAAAAGCGCATGGCCGCACCAATCGCTTCTCCACTGTTGTTCATATAGGTCTGCGGTTTCATCAAAAGCACCTGTTCTCCCTTGATGCGAATCATGGAGATCAATGCCTGAAATTTCTTTTGGCTGATCTCTGTCTGACATTCCATTGCGATTTCATCCATCACCCGAAATCCAGCATTGTGCCTTGTTCGCTCATATTCTTTTCCATAATTGCCTAATCCGGCGATCAGTTTCATATCATCACCTCTATCTCATCTTAACTTTCATCACACTGTCACATGACACAACTTAATATCGTTTGCGAAACTGGGGAATATCTTCCGTCTGTTTCTTAAATTGCGGGTGTTTCTTTTTTCCTTTTTGTTCCTTCTCTTTGTTATACTTATGCTTACGATCCTTATGTTTTTCTCCCTGCGGTTCGTATTTTTCATTGATTAAAGAAAGTTCCACACATTTCTGATAGAGTTGTTTTGGATATCTACACCAAAAATCAAACAATGAAGTATGATACCCATAGAGACATTCATCACAGCGATCCATCATCAACTGACAAATGCGATATGCGTGTGCTTCTTTTTCCCCTTGCCATAACAGATATCGTTTACCTTCCTTATCAAACGCATAAACTTCAAACAATCGTTTCTTTTTGCTTAAACGCTCTTTATAATATAACCAAATAAAACGCTGATAATCATAGACATGCATGGATATTTTAGTTTTTACATAGACCATTTGTTCACCCAAATATAACTGTCCATACCGCTGGGCTTTGGGATAATCTTGATCAATTTGATCATACAGCTGGGCACTCAATTCATCCATATCCTTACTTAAAGGATACATCATTACTTTTGAGCGATAAACAATAAAACTGATGACAATCAATACGACCAAGATAATCCAAATCATCCAAAGCATCTGTAATCCCGCAATGGATGTTCCATGAATTTCATTCACGCTAATCGCATAGAAACTAAAAATGCCGGCTAAATCCTCTACATTTTCAATTTTATCATCATAGCCTTTGAAATAATCTAAGGCAAACGCAAGTTCTTCTTCATTTAAGTGACGAAAGCCACCTTTGATTGCGATTGGATCAGGATAGTTTTTATCTTCACTACCAATAGAGGAATAAAAGCTTTCTTCCATCATATCCAATTCATTGACCATACTTCCATACCCAATGACTGTCACGAAAAATTCACCATTATGAATGGGCATCAGATAATAGACCACTTGATCATCATTGATGCCTTCTTTCACTTCACCATACTGCGCATAAGAACCGGTAATCAGCTCTATATCAGTATGTATATAAGCATAATTCAACGTATCATTTTCTTCTGTATTATAAAGATATTGTTCATACTCACTAAACGCTTGACTGCCCGCCAGTAAAGACTGTGCACTTCTTCCCCAAAGGAAAATACTACCCCCCAGTAATATGCATAAAAACAGCGCGATGAAGCCAATTTTACGCATAATAATTTTTTTCCCGTCTTTATATAATGTATTCATTCCTTCACCACCAATATCCCTCTAAGTTTACCATGTTTTCCGGTAAAAGAAAACAAAAAGAAAGGATAACCGTATGCTTTTCTTAGTTTTTCTGCCATCATAATTTATTTTTATTTTTCTCTATCTAAGCGTATCATTCACACAACTTTTTTTCAAAGGTTATCGCATCGTATTCAAGTATATCTATTGACTGTTATTTATTTTTTACCTATCTTTTGATTCTGATTCTACTATATTCTTAACTCTATAGATCATAAAAAAACTACCCTCATCAGTTATTACTGATGAAAGGCAGTTATTCGTCTACTTCTTTTCCGGGATTGTATACAATTTTAAGGCGACGCTCTCTACCTTCGCCCTCACTGATCGTAGACACACCCGGCATATTTGCCAGATAATTATGTATTGCTTTTCGCTCATCAGCCGGCATGGGATCCATCACAACATCAACTTTTGTCCGCTGTACACTCTTTGCGGCACGATGTGCAATGGAACAAATACGGCGATATTTATCTTCTTTATAACCATTGATATCCACCAATACTTTGATGCGCTTCTTAAATTCGCCGCTGGTCGCCGCTCGCAGTAATAAATTCAATGCCTGTAACGTCTGACCGTTACGACCAATCAAGATCGCATTGTTTTGCGTATCTAAATCAATATGATAGTAATTTTCTTTATCCTTGGTAATCTCTATATAAGATTCCATCTCGATTCCATCAAAATATGTTTTTAAATACGCATGCATGAAATCCGCTACATCCGCTTCACTATACACCTCTGCACTGATTTCCTTACCTAAACCTAAAAATCCGCTTTTTTCCTCTTTCACTTCATATTGAAGTTCTTCCACACGACATTGTTTGTCCGCTGCGGCAGATGCCAACAACTCTTCCAAGGTCTTTCCGGTATACATTTTTTTCATTTTACCGCTACCTCCCGTCATCCATCTTTCTCAATCTGTTTCACCTACGCTATAAATTTATCATTTTGCCTCAATCAGTTTTTTCCTGCATTAAGACATCATTTTTAATCTTTGATGAAGTATTTATTGATAATGATATTTTGAATCACACGTGCAATGGATGATACCAACCAATAAAAGGACATGGAAATCGGCCAACTGAATGCTAAGAAACCGATAATCAAAATATTTCCATACATCATCATATTCATACCACCCATCAATCCGCTGTTTTTCTTGGGGTTGGCATATTCTTTACGTTTTACCTTACTGTTTTTCTCGCGTTGTTTCTGTTGCCACTGCGGGAATTTAAAGGATACAAACTGGAAGATGATCATTAACACAAAGATCAATACATAAGTCCATTGTCCATTACTGATACCCCAACCCGGAGTATTGGTTAAATTGATTCCAAGAAAACTTCCTTCCACTACTGCCTGTGCTCGCTGGCTTCCCTGCCACATTCCAAGAATCAGTGGGAATTGCAAGAACATGGTTAAGATGGAACCAAAGGGATTGATATCATACTTCTTATATAGCTGCTGCATCTCCTGCGCCATCGCCATTTTCGAGCGATCATCAGTTTTCCCCTCATATTTTTGCTGAATCCGCTGCATTTCCGGCTGTAACATCTGCATTTTTTGAGAAGATACTTGTGCTTTAATAGAGAAAACGGAAGTCACTGCCTGCAATAACATTGTGACAACGGTAATCGCAATACCGGCATCACTGTATTTTGCCACCAAGTTAATCAACTGTGCAATCGGCCAAACTATGATACCGTCAAATAAGCCAAGGTCCAACTGCGAACCAAATGTTGTATCCAAACCAATCAATTTATGTGCTAAGATCTCTCCGGTTTCCGGATCACGTGGGCTTGAACAAGCAGCCAACACTACCAATATCAATACGCTCAAGAAAATCATTTTTTTCTTGTCTTTAAAAAAGTGTTTCATCTGATTTCTCCTCGCTAGGTTTCGTACACCTCTATATTTTAACTTTTTTACGCAGGGTTTCCAAGTATTTTTTGTTGTTTCCGTAGTTTTCTTTCAAATAACCCTCACGCACTAAAATGATCGCATCATATGCTTCGGTAAAATCAAATACTTCCTGACACATCATTCGCAGCTGTCGTTTGATTAAATTACGCACATGGGCTTTGCCTAATTTTTTAGACACAGAAAGTCCAATTCGCATATGATCGCATTGACGCGGCTTCACATACAGTGTAAAGGAGGGACAGACATAGAAGCGTCTGTATTGTATAATCGCCAAAAATTCTTCACTTCGACAAATGCGATACGCTTTTTTCATCCCAACCCTCCTTCATCATCATCATCATCATTACTACATAACGATCTTTACTCAATGGAATCCATTTTCATCCATATGAATCACTCGCTTGCATTTTATTCACCGTTCTATGAAAAAATCACCCGTAGGCGGGTGATCTTTAAGCCGATAACACTTTTCTGCCTTTACTGCGGCGGCGTGCCAATACTCTGCGTCCTCCGACCGTCGCCATTCTGGCTCTGAATCCATGCGTTTTTTGGTGTTTTCTTTTGCTCGGTTGATATGTTCTTTTCACAAGATACACCTCCAATTCTACACAAATCTTTTCACTAAGTTGAGCAATGCTCGTAAATTATACAAAACTTAAGCCTATAAGTCAATTATTTACGGGTGAAAATATTGAAAAACTGCCATTATCACTATTTGTGCATGCTCTCCCCTTTTCATTTGGTGCAATTATTTTACTTGATTACCTTGTGTTTTTTCACAGTTTTTTTCTCCTGTTTCCTTTGCTCATGTTAGATCCTGCCTTTTCTTTCTTATTACACCCTTCTACTCACTTCATCCCTTTATTTCCCGTTTTTTATTGGTTGCCATGATAAAATTTCTCCACAAAATAGTTATCCTTGTGGAAAAAATAGGCTGATTCTGTATTTCCTATATATAATAAGAGTGATTATTTTCATTTTTAATGCTATACTGACGTCTATCTGTGGAAAACCTATATGTTTATCCCTTTTCCACCGGATAATTCACATCTTTTTCCACCTAGTTTTCCACCGTTGCTGGAAAAGTGGAGAACCTTTCCTATCCGCTTATTATAAAGGCTATTTTTATCCTTTTCTATTTGGAATAATGAAGTTTTGTTCACTTTATTTTCCACTTTTCCACAGAAATAGTTATCCACAATAGACTTATCCACAAATTTTCCCTGTGGAAAGTTGTGGATAACTTTAGATATTCTGTTTATTTCCTGTTTTTTCTGCCTTTTCATTGTGGAAAACCAGCATTTTTGCACCAACCTTTTCTATGAAAGGAACCATTGTATCACTTTTATTATTTCCAAAATTTACCGCTATTGTTATTTTATAATTCACACGATTTTTCATAGCGTTTTTTATGCTTTTGTAGTAAAATGATAAAAAGAAGAAAGGGAGTTTTTTTATGTCTGATTTCGTAAAAAAGCAATTAGAGGAAATATGGCAAAAAACCTTAACCTTGATCGCTGACAGTGGCTTTTTTGATCCTTCGGTGTTTCATACATGGATTAAGGATTCCGAATTATATGATATTGATGATGATTTTGCGACCATTGTTGTACCATATCAGATCAATAAAACAGTGATCAAAGATTCACTCACCTTTATCCAACAAAAATTATCGGCTGTTTTGGAGCGGGAAATTGCCGCACAGGTGTTTTCTCGTGATGAGATTGATCGTATATCACTTTCTTCGCTCGCAAAAACGCGCAATGCGATTGTTTTTGAAAATAAAATCAAACCGGAATATACATTTGAAAACTTTATCATCGGCAAAAGCAATCGTGAAGCGCAAGCCGCCGCATTAAGTTGTTGCTACTACCCGGGTAAATTTAACAATCCCTTATTTATATACGGTAATTCCGGTTTAGGCAAAACACACCTATTACATGCCATTGGTAATTATATCCGTACCAATCAACCGCAAGCACAAGTACTCTATATTTACAGTGAAGATTTTGTGACCTTGTTGATTGAATCTATGAAAAATAAAACCGTTGAAGAAGTAAAAGAAAAAATTGCCGCTGTCGATTATCTGTTAATTGATGATATTCAGCGTTTAACACAAAGTGCATCACAAGAGATCTTTTTCAATCTTTACAATAAACTGATCTCCGATCACAAACAGATTGTAATCACCAGTGATATTCATCCCAATGAACTGCGTGGTATCGAAAACCGTTTAATTTCACGCTTTTCCAGCGGTTTATCCGTAACCATTGCCGCTCCGGAGTTTGAGACTGCAAAAGCGATATTATCAAAAAAGATAGAAGGCCGCGAGGATGAAGTAATGATTGATGATGCAGTTTTGGATTTTTTGGCCTTAAAATTCTCCAGCGATGTGCGCAAATTAGAAGGTACATTGAATGAGTTATTTTTCAAAGCGATTCTTTATAATCCTGAACGCATTGATTTAACCTTCGCAAAAGAGATTTTTCGCGAAGATCCGATTATGCAGCGGGAAAGCAGTGAATTATCGGTCAAACAGATCAAAAAATGTGTGTGTGATTACTATGGTTTAACCAAACATCAAATTGAATCCAAGTCACGCACAAAAAATATATCAACTGCGCGACAAATCGCCATGTATTTATGCCGCAAGCACTTAGAACTTCCCTATGTAAAAATCGGTTTGGAGTTTGGCGGCAGAGATCATTCCACCGCATTAAGCAGTTGTGAGAAAATGAGTAAGTTATTAAAGGAAAATGAAGTGCTGCATCAGGCATTCCTACAAATTGAACGCAAACTGGGAATCGGTTAATCACCGTAAGCCAAGCAGTTATTCACATTCCTCCACTTTTCATCCACAGTGAAATCTGTTAAAATAGTATTGAAAATATAGGGTTTGCGTAAGTTTTCCACATTTATCCACACCCTTATTGTTATTCTATTATAAAAAAAGATAAAGAAGGGAGCTTTCGCCATGTATTTCAAAATTTCCAAACGTGATTTTTTACAGGCATTGTCCACAGCCGCCCGTGCCATTTCCAATTACAGTCCTTTACCGGCATTCTCCGGTATCAAAATCGAGGCAAAAACCGATCGTTTGATTTTAACCGGCAGTGATTCGGATATTTCCATTCAAACGCAATTATGCAAGAGTGAGGACTGTTTATTACAGATCAATGATCTTGGCGCAGTGGTGCTTGAATCTAAATACATATTAGAAATTGTACGTAAGATTGATGCCGATCAGATTGAAGTTGAACTTGTGGATGGAACACTGACAAAGATCAGTGGCAAAAGTGCTGAGTTTAAAATCAATGGTATGAATGCGCAGGATTATCCATTGATTGACTTTGCGAAACCGGCGGAGTCATTTACCATCGGTGCTGAATTATTAAAGAAAGTAATCAATCAAACTTCATTTGCGGTAAGTGATAAGGAAACACGGCCGGTTTTAACCGGTGTGAACTTTATGTGTGACGGTTCTTCTTTGCAATGTGTAGCGACGGATTCTTATCGTCTAGCGAAAAAGACGATTCATCTTAAAAATTCGGCAAAATTTAATATCACCGTTCCGGGTAAGAGTTTAGCGGAAGTGGTGAAAACATTAGATGGTGATCAAGATGTGGAAATTGCGGTGAATGATCGGAAAGCGCAGTTTATGATTGGTGATACGATTATTCAGACGCGTTTGATTGATGGCGTTTATCCTGAGACAAATCGTTTGATTCCATTGAGTTTTGATTATGAATTGACGATGGATATTAAGGATTTGCTTGGGGCGATTGATCGTGCTAGTTTCATTAAGAGTGATGGAGTATCTGTCATTAAATTTACTTTGTCTGAAGATGCCTGTGTGTTATCCAGTAAATCATTAGAGGTAGGATCTTCTACGGAGACATTAAGTACAGCTAGTTTCACCGGCAGTCCACTGGAAATCAGTTGTAACGGCAAATATGTTTTCGATGCACTGCGTTCCTTAGAAGGAGATTTGGTGAAATTATCCCTGTGTGGTGAGATGAAGCCATTTATTATTCAGGCAGTTGGAGATGACAGTATTTTACAACTTGTTTTACCGGTGCGTACCTACGCATAATAAAGAAAAGATTTGTGCTCATACTGTGTCAAAGCGACACAGTTTTTCTTTTGACCTAAACGCTATGCACACCCATGCGTTGCTTGCTACCCATACGTCAATCACTACCTAAGTAAAATATATATAGGCACTAAATGGATAGAGTGAAAATATATTATGTTCTCAAAAGACAATGAAATATGTATTTGATGTTTTTTCCATAACCGCTGATTACTAAAATTGCTTATTTCTTGATCAATCACACGCATAGAAATCCTATATTTTTTATCATGCAAAAAAGCATGAAAATAAGTGAAAAAAAAGTCAGAAAAAATGTGATAAACGTCCAAAAACAGTGCATTTTATGATATAATAGTAGCGTGTGAAAGAGGGCGACTTATGGATGTAAAAATAAAAGGTGATTTTATAACACTGGGACAGTTATTAAAAATTACAAATATAGTCAGCTCCGGCGGTGAAGCAAAAATCGCAGTGAAACAGATGGCTATTACGGTGAATGGGGAAATGGAGAATCGCCGTGGCCGTAAACTGGTAAGCGGTGATGAGGTTATCGTCGATCAGCAGCGTTTGCGCCTTTTATGAGATTAACAAAGTTATCCCTGCGTCATTTCCGCA
Organism: Erysipelotrichaceae bacterium; assembly: GCA_022799495.1. Lineage (GTDB taxonomy): Bacteria > Bacillota_I > Bacilli_A > Erysipelotrichales > Erysipelotrichaceae > C-19. The sequence continues at coordinate 20,189 of JAAWON010000006.1, forward strand.
ATTATGATACATGTGATTTATCATTTGATGAAGGGATTCATCTGTTTGTAGGACCCAATGCACAGGGAAAAACCAATTTATTGGAAGCGATCGCTTATCTTTCGACAACGCGCTCGCATCGCACACAAAATGATCGGGATTTGATTCAAGAGGGGCAGGAAGCCTTTGTGATAAAGGCGATTGTAACTAAGGGAAGAAAACTGATTGAGGAACGCTTGTCTTTAAGCGCGCAAGGAAAAAACTTGTTTCTGAATCGAACCGCGATTAAGCGAGTGAGTGATTTTATAGGCGAAATGAACGCTGTTTTATTTTGTCCCGATGATATGGCGCTGTTTCAGGCCTCACCACGGGTTAGAAGACGGTTCATTGATATGGAACTATCCAAATTATCAAAAGCCTATACAAGGACGTTAAGTGAGGCCGCTAGGCTGTTAAAAGAGCGTAATGCCTGTTTGAAACAAGAACAGGTGAATGAAGCGTATTTGCAGGTGGTCAGTGAGCGTTTGATTGCGGCTGAAGTTATTATCATCCGACAACGCCAACACTTTTTACAGGATTTGTTGGAACATTGTCGCAGTTTCTATGCGAATTTATCCCATGATGATACTTCTTTATCCTTTCACTATCACTGTTGTGTCAATTACAGTGAGGATGAGGAACAACTGAAGGAACAGTTGCGATTGAAATATGAAAAAGCACGCATGCGTGATCAGTTGTTGAAACAGACGACGGTTGGGATACATAAAGAGGATTTTATGTTTCTGATCAATGAAAAAGAGGTTTGTTCCTATGCCTCGCAGGGCCAGAAGCGAAGTGTTCTATTGGCACTTAAAATCGGAATGGTAGCGATGATCCATTCGTTGATTCATGAATATCCGGTGTTGCTTCTGGATGATGTATTTTCGGAATTGGATGAGCAGCGTCGATATAAATTGCTGGCTTCGTTACCGGCAAATGTACAAATTTTTATCACAACGACCGAATTGGCCGATATACCGATTGTGGCCGGCCGCAAATACAGTGTATGGAAGGTAAAACAGGGACAGGTCACATTGGCAGAGGAATTAAAGGAGGACGAGTCACATGGATGAAAACATGACATTAAAGACAGCCGAATTAGAACTGGAAAAGGTTGATCATTCCTATACCGCAGATGATATTCAGGTATTGGAGGGATTAGAGGCAGTGCGTAAGCGACCCGGTATGTATATCGGTTCTACCAGTGGACGAGGGCTGCATCACTTGGTTTGGGAGATTGTGGATAACTCCATTGATGAGGCGTTGGCCGGATTTGCGAGTGATATCTATGTGACAATTGAACAGGGAAATGTGATCCGCGTAGAAGATAATGGTCGAGGGATGCCGGTTGGTATTCATAAAAAAACCGGTATTTCCACAGTTGAAACAATTTTTACCGTTCTTCATGCGGGCGGAAAGTTTGGCGGTGGAGCCTATAAGGTCTCCGGTGGTCTGCATGGTGTCGGGGCCAGTGTGGTGAATGCGCTCTCCAGTTGGTTGGAGGTAAATGTACATCAGGATGGTAAGGAGTATTTTGTACGGTTTGAAGATGGTGGTAAAATCACGGCACCGTTGAAAGTACTTGGCAATACCGATAAACATGGTTCCATTGTACGTTTCCAAGCGGATCCTACCATTTTTCAGGAGACACAGGAATATGATTTTGATACATTGAATACAAGAATACGACAACTGGCTTTTTTAAATAAGAATATTCGTTTGGTGCTGCGTGATGAGCGAACTGAGACAGTGCGTGAAGAAGAGTATAAATATGAAGGCGGCATCATGGAATATGTGAAGTATTTGAATGTAAATAAAGCACTGATTCATGAAGATGTTGTCTATGTGGAAGGCATTGAGAATGGTATCTTAGCGGAAATCGCAATGCAATACAACGATGGGTTTATGGCCAGCATTTATTCGTTCTGTAATAATATCAATACGCAGGAAGGCGGCACGCATGAGGATGGTTTCCGTATGGCGATGACGCGGGTTATTAACAATTATGCACGGGAAAGCGGTGCGATCAAAAAAGATGAAACACTGGCCGGCGATGATGTGCGGGAAGGATTAACCGCAATTATTTCAATCAAGCATCCGGATCCACAATATGAAGGACAGACAAAAACTAAGTTGGGAAACAGCGAAGTGAGAAAGATTGTATCCGGTATTCTTGGAGCACAGTTGGAGCGTTTCTTCTTGGAGAATCCTGATACAGCCAAGGCGATTGTTGATAAAGCGATTTTAGCTTCAAAGGCACGTTTGGCAGCGAAAAAAGCACGTGAGTTGACCAGACGTAAAAGTGCCTTGGAGATTACATCTTTGCCGGGAAAACTTGCAGATTGTTCCTCTAAGGATGCCAGTGAATGTGAAATTTATATTGTAGAGGGTGATTCCGCCGGCGGTTCAGCGAAAATGGGTCGTAATTCCAAATATCAGGCGATTTTACCGCTGCGAGGTAAGATATTAAATGTTGAGAAGGCACGGTTGCACCGCATTTTTGAAAATGCGGAGATCCGCTCGATGATCACGGCGTTTGGCTGTGGGATCGGTGAGGAGATGGATGTCACAAAACTACGCTATCATAAAATTATTATTATGACCGATGCCGACGTGGATGGTGCCCATATTTGTACGCTGTTATTGACATTCTTTTATCGCTTTTTGCGGCCGGTGATTGAAGGCGGATTTGTGTATATTGCCCAGCCGCCACTGTTCAAGATCGCAAAAGGGAATAAGGTCACGTATGTTTATCGCGAGGAGGAACGCGATGATGTATTGAAGGAATACGGAGACAATACCGGTATCAATATTCAGCGCTATAAAGGATTGGGTGAGATGAATCCGGAACAGTTGTGGGAAACCACAATGGATCCGGCTGTGCGCATGATGAAACAAGTGACGATTGAAGATGCGATGGAGGCGGACAGCGTATTTGAAATGTTAATGGGGGAAGAGGTCGAACCGCGCCGCAATTTTATTCAGGAAAATGCGGTTTATGCGAAATTGGATATTTAATGGGAAGGAGGCAGCGTTATGTATCAAGATGATGAACGTTTGGAATTAGTTGACATATCGAAAACGATGCGGGAATCCTTTCTTGATTATTCGATGTCGGTCATTGTACAGCGTGCCCTACCGGATGTCCGGGATGGTTTGAAGCCGGTGCATCGGCGGATTTTGTATGCGATGAATGATATGGGAATTATCGCGTCAAAGCCGTTTAAAAAATCCGCGCGTATTGTCGGAGAAGTAATCGGTAAGTATCATCCCCATGGTGATACCGCAGTGTATGATGCGATGGTGCGTATGGCGCAAGATTTTTCTTATCGCTATGAATTGGTACAAGGTCATGGAAACTTTGGTTCGATGGATGGCGATGGAGCGGCAGCGATGCGTTATACGGAAGCGCGCATGTCTAAAATCGCAATGGAAATGATGAAGGATATCAATAAGGATACGGTTGATTTTGAGCCGAACTATGATAATGAGGAGAATGAGCCCTCCGTATTGCCGGCCCGTTTTCCCAATCTGTTGGTCAATGGAACGGTGGGAATAGCGGTTGGTATGGCAACCAATATTCCACCGCATCACTTAGGTGAAACAATTGATGCGGCATTGGCAGTCATGGATCACCCCGATATCACTACTATGGAACTGATGGAAAATTATATTCAGGGACCGGATTTTCCAACCGGTGCCATGATCATTGGCCGCTCAGGCATTAAGCAGGCATATGAAACCGGTCGTGGAGCGATCATTATGCGTGCTAAGCATACATTTGAAGAAATGGAGAATGGTAAAACGCGCATTGTGTTTTATGAAATTCCTTATCAGGTAAATAAAGCAAATTTGATTACTAAAATTGCAGATTTGGTACGTGATAAAGCGATTGATGGAATTACCTATCTCAATGATGAAAGTAATCGAGATGGGGTAAGAATTGTCGTGGAGTTGCGCAAGGATGTGCAGGCTGAGGTTATTTTAAATCAGTTGTATCGGCTGACAGCTTTACAATCCAGTTTTGGTGTAAATATGCTTGCGTTACATCAAGGAGCGCCGAAACTAATGGGATTGAAAGAAGTTTTATCTCATTATATTGATCATCAGATTGATGTAACGGAACGCAGAACGCGCTTTGAACTGCGCAAAGCAGAGGATCGAGCGCATATTTTGGAAGGTCTGCGTATTGCCTTGGATCATATTGATGAAATCATTCATATTATTCGCTCCAGTAAAACGGATGCACAGGCAAGAGAGCGCTTGATGAATGAATTTACATTGAGTGAGATTCAGGCCAATGCGATCTTGGAGATGCGTTTGAAGCGACTCACCGGTTTAGAGCGGGATAAAATTGAAAATGAATATCAGGAACTGATGGAAACGATTGCGGATTTGCGTGATATTTTAGCGGATCATTCTCGTGTACTTGATATTATACGCACGGAATTAAGTGAAGTGAAAGAGCGTTATCAAGATGAGCGGCGCACGGAAATCAGCGATGCGGAAATTGATATGAATGATGAGGATTTGATTCCGGAGGAAGAAGTCGTTATTACGATGACGGCCAATGGTTATATCAAGCGTATTCCAATTGATACCTATCATACACAGAATCGCGGTGGACGTGGTGTAAAAGGAATGACGATGAATGAGGATGATTTGATTGAACTCATGATTACAATGTCTACGCATGATCATCTCTTGTTATTTACGAATTTGGGTAAAGTATATCGTTTGAAAGGATATCATATTCCCAATGCGTCTAGAACGGCAAAAGGATTACCGGTAGTGAATCTGTTAAATTTGGATAAAGAGGAGCGGGTTCAGGCACTTGTTCCACTGGAGCGTGACAGTGAAGCAAAATACTTGTTCTTTATTACAAAAAATGGTGTAGTGAAACGGGTAGCGACAAAGGAATTTGATCTGATACGACAAAATGGTAAGATTGCGATCTTACTGCGTGAACAAGATGAACTGGTGGCAGTAAAACCGACCAGTGGTGAAGATGAGATCATCATTGCCGGATCCAATGGTAAGGCAGTGCGTTTCCATGAACGCGAAGTAAGGCCGATGGGCAGAACCTCCAGTGGTGTACGTGGTTTCGATGTGGACGGCGGCGCTGTGGTCGGTGCTGCAACAAGTCAGGAAGGATCCTATTTATTGGCAGTGAGTGAAAATGGTTATGGTAAGCGTAGTATCATTGAAGATTATCGCTTGACAAAACGTGGGGTAAAAGGGGTAAAAACCATCAATATCACGGAAAAGACGGGTGGCTTGGTCGCAGTAAGAGCAGTGAATGGTGATGAAGATGCGATGATTATGACCAATGATGGCATTATCATTCGTATTTCCGTTCAAAATATCGGTGTGTATTCCAGAAATACGCAAGGTGTGAAGTTGATTCATGTCGGTGAGGAAACCGGTGTTGCCAAAGTTGCGATTGTCGAGCAGGCACAAGTGGAGGAAGCCAGTGCGATAAATTCTTCTGAGCAGCATGAGGAACTCAGTGAGAATGATACAAATACATCACCTCAAGATGGACAAGGTTCATAAAGTATAAAGTATAGTTGCTACATGTTAGCGAGTGAGGAATGAATCTTATCTAGGTCATTGTAGGAATAAGCGGTTTGTTTGTGTTTGATTGACAAGCCAAGCAATTCATGGTATAACATAGAAAAGCGTCAGATGAGGAAAAGTAGGTATCTTGGATCGGCATAGAGAGGCGATGGTCGGTGGAAATCGCTGTGGTCCGTATACGGAAATCCACCTCGGAGCGGAGCGGTGAAAGCAGTAGCCGATCCCGGTCGTACCGTTATCACGTTAAGAAGCAGAAAGTAATTTCTGTAAGAAGGGTGGCAACACGAGGCATTCGTCCCTTTAGGGCAATGTCTCTTTTTCTTTTAGGAAACGGAGGATGTAGGATGTTAGATATGAAGTTTTTGCGGGAGCATCCGCAGGAAGTAAAAGAGAATATCAAGAAAAAGTTTCAGGATCACAAATTGGATTTGGTGGATGAAGTAATTGCCTTAGATAAGGAAAATCGTGCATTGAAACAGCGTGGGGATGATCTGCGTTCACAGCGCAATCAAATGAGCCGATCGATCGGTGCTTTAATGAAAGAAGGAAAGCGTAGTAAGGCAGAAGAACTGAAAGAAAAGGTATCTGCGATGGCAGCGGAAATGAAACAAGTAGAGGAACAGGAAACGCAGCATTCCACACGAATTGAGCAGATTATGATGCAGATACCGAATATGATTGATCCAACGGTACCGATTGGCCGTGATGACAGTGAGAATGTAGAATTGAAGCGATATGGTGAACCTGTTGTACCGGAGTTTGAAATTCCTTATCATACGGAGATTATGGAGCGTTTTCATGGTATTGATTTAGATAGTGCACGCAAAGTAGCAGGGAATGGATTCTATTATTTAATGGGTGATATTGCACGTTTACATTCCGCAATGACAACGTATGCGCGAGATTTTATGATACAAAAAGGGTTTACCTATGTGGTGCCTCCCTTTATGATTCGTGCCAATGTGGTGACGGGTGTGATGAGTTTTGCGGAGATGGAGAATATGATGTATAAAATTGAGGGTGAAGATCTTTATTTGATTGGAACGAGTGAACATTCCATGATTGGCAAGTTCATTGATACCATCGTAGAGGAAAAGGATTTACCTTATACGTATACGAGTTATTCGCCATGTTTCCGTAAGGAAAAGGGAGCACACGGAATTGAAGAACGTGGTGTATATCGTATCCATCAATTTGAAAAACAAGAAATGATTGTAGTATGTAAACCGGAAGAAAGTGCGGAATGGTTTGTGAAATTGTATCAGAATACCGTTGATTTATTCCGTAGTATGGAAATACCTGTGCGTACCTTGGAATGTTGTTCCGGGGATCTGGCAGATTTAAAATGTAAATCTGTGGATGTGGAGGCATGGAGTCCGCGACAAAAGAAATATTTTGAAGTAGGTAGTTGTTCTAATTTGACAGATGCACAAGCGCGGCGATTGAAAATACGCGTGAATGGAGAAAATGGAAAGTATTTTGCGCACACTTTAAATAATACAGTTGTGGCACCTCCACGGATGTTAATTGCCTTTTTAGAAAATCACTTACAGGCAGACGGTAGTGTGACAATTCCAGAGGTTCTGCGTCCTTATATGGGTGGATTGACAAAATTGGAAGTGAAAAAATGAATATAACCGGCTCTTATCAAATCAGTCAAACGGAATTTGAGGAAGTCTTTCGGATTCATATACGTTATAAGTTCCGAATGCGAAGAACTATGTATCTCAGCGTGGCATTGTTAATTTTTGGAGTATCCATGGAGCATTTCTTTTTCATGAATTTTGGGTGGATTAATCGCATAAATGCCGTTCTGTTTGTGATTATCATATTGTTCAATTTCTTTTGCGATTTTCGTTGGCCGAAAATGGCATATCAGCGATATTGTGAACAGGAAATGGATCGACATGTGATTACACTTCAAGATAATCAGATGATCATTGGGGATGATTGGAAGGCAGTCAAAGAGTACTGGAGTGATTTTCAAGACTGTATCGAAACGGAAAAAGCGTTTCTACTGTATAAAAAAGATATGCTGTATATTTTGTGGAAACAAGTATGTCCGGATCAAGTGGATCGTGTAAGACAACTATTACAGGAAAAGATTAAGGATGGCCGCAGCATCTTATTTAGAAAATAAACGGGTGGACGCAATGTTTCACGTGAAACATTTGATTTTCTTTAATTAGTGTGCATACGTGCATTGAATTTTTATGAAAAATATGATACTATATGAACGCTGTCACAATGACATCTTCTGAATCTGGTCAGGTCGGGAACGAAGCAGCCATAAGGAAGCTCTGCCATGTGTGACAGCACTTTTTATATGTTGAAATTGGTAATGATAATGAAATATAAATCAATACGATAAGGGTATGGTATGGAGGTGTAGTGGATGATCAAAGATGATGTATATTATATGAATCAAGCAATCAAACAAGCAGAGAAGGCAAGAATCCACGATGAAGTGCCCATTGGCTGTGTGATTGTTAAAGATGGTCAAGTCATCGCGCGAGCATATAATCAACGAGAAATCAAACAGCGCTCTGATGCACATGCGGAGATGTTGGCAATCGCAAAGGCAAATCGACGATTAGGTACATGGCGCTTAAGCGGATGTACCTTATATGTAACGTTAGAACCTTGTCCTATGTGCGCAGGGGCGATATTGCAATCTCGTATAGATCGTGTTGTATATGGTGCCGCAGATCCTAAAGGGGGATGTTTGGGGAGTTGTATGAACATGTACGATATAAAAGGGTTCAATCATTATCCGCTTGTTCGGGCTGGAGTCGCAAAAGATATATGTGCAGAATTGTTAAAAACGTATTTTCAAGAAAAGCGAAAAGAGAATAAAATTCAGAAAAAGCACTTATTGATAGAATGATTCATTTTTGCTTCACTTTTTTATGCTATATAGAATAGATAAAAATAAGTAGTGATGATAAGCAAATTGGAAGTGGAAACAATAGAGTTTTGCGAGTATTTTTGGTATAATGATAGACAGAAAGCAGGTGTATCTGCCATGGCATATAAAGCATTGTATCGAACATATCGACCGAATACATTTGATGAAGTGGTCGGCCAGCAGCATATTGTTCAGACATTAAGAAATGCTGTTGAGCAAAAGAAAATTGCACATGCCTATTTATTTTGCGGACCGCGTGGTACTGGAAAAACATCCATTGCGAAAGTGTTTGCGAAAGCAATTAACTGTGTAGATAAGAAGCATCCACCTTGTATGGAATGTGAAAGTTGTCTTGCGATTACACAAGGAACTCATCCGGATATCATTGAAATAGATGCTGCGAGCAATAATGGTGTAGAAGAAGTCAGAAATCTCATTGAAAAGGTAAAGTATGCGCCGATTGAGGGAATCTATAAAGTATATATTATTGATGAAGTACATATGATGTCGGCAGGCGCTTTCAATGCATTATTAAAAACAATAGAGGAACCACCTGCACATGTGATTTTTATATTGGCGACGACAGAACCGCAAAAAGTATTGCCTACAATCGTCTCACGCTGTCAGCGGTATGATTTTCATAAAATTGGCGTCAGTGAGATTGAACAGCGGTTACGCTATGGGTTAGCGCAGGAAAATATAACTTGTGAGGATGAAGTATTTCGGATTGTAGCACAGTTGAGTGATGGTGGTATGCGCGATGCATGGAGTATCATGGATCAATGTATTGCATATGCACAAAACAATATACAAGTGCATCATATCAATGAAATCTACGGAATCTTATCAACGCAAGAAAAATTGTCATTGTTGGGTACGGTTGTTGCAAAGGACGCAGTTGCTTGTATGGACTTTATGCAACAGCATGCAGCAAAGAATGTGGATATCAAACGATTAACCATGGAATTGATTGAATTGATAAAGGAATCAATCGTCTATGAATACACCAAAGAAGAAACGCTATTGCATAAACTGACGAGCGAAGAATGCCGGCATTTGGTTCAATCCTCTAGTATATCTCATCGCTATCATATGATTGATACATTGATGGAAACCTATGATAAATACCGGTATGCGGCAGATGTTAGTTGTTATTTTGAGGTGTGCTTGTTGAAAATGATGGAGTCTCCACAAACAATGGATGCGCCAAAGGGTTCATCAATTCGAAGTGATCAGATGGATCCAATCAAACCATTGACTGAGACAAAGCAAGCGTATGCAGACAAACCAGCAGTTGCGCATTTAACGTCTATAGATCAAAAACTGCCAGATCAACCAAATAAAGCAAGCAAAAATGTTTCACGTGAAACATTGATAGAACAGCAAAGTGATGTGGCATATGATCACGAAGAGTGGATAGAGGAAAGCGTACCACAAGAAATTGAAGAAAAAAAGGATTTATTAACAGAACCCAATAGCGATGACATACAAAGTGAACTAATCACAGCGAAAGGAATTCAGCCATTAGGAGATGAATATGTGCTGCGCTTATTGGTTGGCGCAAATAAGCCGGAAAAACAACAGGACATGCAGGCATTTGCACAGATACAAAGTTATGCGATCCATCTCACATGGGCAAGAACGGCAAATTTATTAAAACACGGAACGATTATGGCAAGTGGTACTACTTATTTGTTGCTCATGGTGAATACGCAGGCAGAAGCAAATGAGATCAATGAACAAGATCAAAAAGGTGAATTTAGAGCGTTAACACTTGAATTGTTCCATAAAGAAAAGAAAATCTTTGCGATCACCGGAGAACAATCACAGCGAGTTACCGGACTATTTCGCCAACGAATGAGCGAAGGGACCTTGCCGGATCCACTTACATTTGCGGTTCAAACAAATAAAGCGGAATCACATGAACCGACGCAGGAAGATATAATGTTCGATCTGTTTGGCACAGATAATTTAATGATAACGGAGGAATAAATTATGAACATGCAAGTATTATTAAAACAAGCACAGAAAATGCAAAAGGATTTAGGAAAAGCAGAAGCAGAATTAAGAAATAAGGAATACACCGCAAGTACAGGTGGTGGGGCAATTCAAGTAACTGTAAAAGGCTCGATGGAATTGACGACAATTTCAATTCAGGATGAGATGTTACAAGCGGAGGCAAAAGAGGATTTACAAGAATTACTGGTACATACCATCAATGATGCGCTTCAACAGGCAATTACCGATAAGGAAAATAGAATGAAACAGATGACCGGTGGAGTAAAAATGCCGGGGGGATTTTAATGTATCCTAAGAAATTTGCGGCATTGATCGAAAGTTTTCAATCCTTGCCGGGTGTGGGGATGAAAAGTGCAGAGCGCTATGCTTTTGATGTTCTGGATTGGATGCCCGAACAGATTACGGATCTAATTGAAAGCTTACAAGGTATACAAGAAGGCATCGCTATTTGTCCGATCTGTGGAAATCTCGCTGAGGAGGAGCATTGTTTGATTTGTGATGATATAACAAGAGATCAAGGCGTGATTTGTGTTGTACAAAGTCCACGGGATGTGATTGCGATGGAAAAAACGCATGAATATCAAGGCGTCTATCATGTATTAAATGGGGTCATATCGACAACGAAAGGAATTCTGCCGGAAGATATTAACATTGCGTCATTATTGGAACGCATCAATGAAAACACAAAAGAAGTAATTTTGGCTACCAATCCAACGGTAGAGGGAGAAACCACAGCCTTATACTTGGCAAAATTATTAGAGGACTACCCGATTCAAGTGACCCGTATTGCGCATGGAATACCGATGGGTGGACATCTGGATTATGCGGATGAATTAACGCTTATAAAAGCGTTAGAGGGCAGAAAGCAAATGGGTTCTTAAACACTATTAAAAAATAATTAAGTAAAGAATAGCAACAAGTGGAAAGAAACAAGAGGGAAAACCTCTTTTTCTATGTTATAAAAGAAGAGAGATTGAGACAACTTGAACAATAAGAATATTTATTCATAAAATATCTTGATTGTGTGGATAAATTATCCTGAAAGTGATATAATGCAAACTTGAGGTAAGAGACATGAACAAAAATCAGCAATTATCCTTATTGAGAGATGTACCGGTGCCCAAGGCGCTGCTGCATTTGATTATACCGGCGATTATGACATCATTGGTTGCGACCTTGCATAATTTGATTGATACAGTTTATATCAGTCAACTGAAAGATAACGCGATGATAGCGGCAACTACAGTAGCATTGCCAATCATGGTGATTATACAGGCAATGGGCGATGGAATTGGTGTCGGCGGAGGCAGTTATCTCGGTCGCTTATTGGGGGCACGCAATGAAAAGAAAATTCAAAGTACTGTTAATACGGTAATGGCACTCGCTCTGATCATTGCGGTAATAGCCTTTATCGGCTCTTTTACGGTATTGGACACTTTAATTGATCTGTTTACAGATGATGCGGCTGTCGCAGTTTATACCTATCAATATATGCAGATCTTAACTATGTTCTCCGTATTCAGTATTATTAAACAAGTATTATCTTATTTACTTCGTAGTGCCGGCGATGTGCGTTTTCCGATGGTAGTAATTATGGTAAGTCTTGGTATGAATATCGTTTTAAATCCGTTTTTGATGTTTGATTGGGGATTGGGATTGAATATTCGTGGCGCAGCGTATGCCACAATTCTTGCCGAGGCTATGGCTGCAGTGATGATGTTGGTACGTTTGGTGAAGCATCCCTCACTGATCCAATGGCAATTTGCGCATTTAGAAATGAATCGTGCCAGCTTGCGTGAAATTTGGAGCGTTGGCATCGCAACTTTTTTGCGCAATGGTTTACCTAGTTTATCACATGGTTTATTCGCAAGTTCCGCCGGCTTGTTTGGCACGGATTTTGTGGCTGCGGCCGGATTAGCGCGTAAAGGAGAACATATCGCAACCTTTGTGATTATGGGAATTGCGCATGGTTATCAACCGTTTGCTTCCTATAATTACGGTGCGCGCAATAAAAAACGCTTATTGGACGGTATGAAATTGACTGTGTTATTTTCCATTGGCTATGGAACGTTTATGTCAATTCTATTTTTGATCTTCCCAAATGTAATCATGGGATGGATTACTCAAGATGCCAATTTAATTGCGATCAGTGCCAGAATTTTAATCGGCTATGCGTTTTGTATGCCGGTGATCGGCATCTATCAAGTGTTAGCCGGCAGTTTTCAATCTATGGGCAAAGGCAAATTATCGTTCTTTACTTCCATTTTAAGACAGGGCTTGATCTACTGGCCGCTGATTTATGTATTACCACGCATGTTTGGTGAAGGAGGATTTGTATTTGTTCAACCGGTATGTGATTGGATTAGTGCATTGATCGTTTGTATGTTGGCCAGAACTTTAATTCAAGAAATCCATCAGATGCCAGAACCGGAAACAGTGAGTCCAGCAGAGATAAATAGCGTAGAATAAAATAGAAAAACGACTATTTCCTTGGAAATAATTGTGGATCATCCGGCATCCATGATAAAATAAAGAAAAGTGGAGGTGATCCAAAATGTCATCCATTGCCTATATTACCGATCGGGATATGATTGAATATCATCGCCTGCATGGCAATCGCGAAATGATTTTTTGGCGCCCTTCCGCGCAGAAGCATTTTCAGCACTTTCAGATTGGTGATTACTTATTCTTTCTTACCAAAGGAACTGAAAAAGGACGAACAAAAGAAAAAGGAATCATCGGCTATGGGCGGTTGGCAAAGGACGAGGTCTTACGTGCTACACAAGCATGGCAAAAATATGGAACGATGTGTGGCTATGGCAATGAGAAACAATTTCAAACAGCCGCGACAATGATGAATAAAGCTCATATCTTACCCAAACAAATACACTGTCTATACTTAGAGCGGGTACTATTTTTTCAGGCTCCGATTTATCTAAGTGAATTCGCGGTTCAGATCTCCAAGCAAATTGAAAGCTATATCTATTTGAATCAGGAAAAACAAGATTTGGATCTTTTGTTAGTGGAAAAGGCCGCGCAGATTGGCTGTGACCCATGGAATAGTGATAAAGAACAAGGAGATCGGCAGTTGATGCAGGATCGGGAAGTGATCAAACTTCAGTCATTGCGGCGGCAATTACCACAGGATATGTTTACCCATTATGAAAAGAAAAAACTGCGCCAGTTGGCACAGAGAGAGTTGAAGGATAAAAACGGTAGTTTACTTGGATATGGCAAAGAGGATTATATTCTATGGGAGAACGAGCAATCTGAAGTCTACCTCCCTTGCGACCTGTCCTTACAGAATTGGAAGCGTCATTTACTGATACTGATAGCGAAGGCACATTTATATCAGGAAGGATTGTGCCAAATACAATCAAGTGCGATGGTAAGAATATTATTCAAAGGGAATGATGTAGATGCGAGGCGCTTATGTGACGCTGCGGGAATTGCTTACCTATGCAGCGAAAAATACCAAGAAACGACCAAAACAGTGAGAAAAAGATGAAGCAAAAGCAGCGGATAAATGACAAATAAAAAACGCTGTTTTTTTGTTTTATGATGAAAACAGTACATACCAATCCAGATTCCATAAACACCGCCCAACAGCGCAAGGAAATAGAAAGAACGCTCGGTAATGCGCCATTGATGATGAGTCGCTTTGTATTTATCCCAACCAATGAATATAAACCCACAAAGGTTAAAAATAGCCAATACCCAAACTAATAACGGAAACATTGGGTGAACCCATGAGAAGAAAACCGATACATTCATTGGCGTGCAAGCGCCTGATAAACGCGCTCTATTTTGGAAGGGCAATTCGCGTGATAAGATACTTGTGCCGGTGCTAAAATAGATTGAAATACGGGTAATCCATCATGGGGCAGTGTATATTCGTATTCCAGTTCATAATCCGTAATCTCTCCATACACAGTATAATCAAAACAAAGTTGTGCATGGGATAAATCAATCTGCGCTCGATAAGTAGTGGCTTGGGCAATTTCCAAAAGCGGTTGATCATGAATGAGATCAGTTAATAATGATTTTATTTGTGGGAGTTGAAACACAGTGATGTCATTTTTGGCTACCGGCATTTCATACTCGCGTAGTCCTTCCTGTGCCGGTAGTTTCAGGGTAAACAGATAGGTGTTTTGTTTTTGGCGAATCCGCATCGCCCCACAGTGCTGACGAATACGCCCATCCACAGTGTCATAATATGTATTGATCTGTTTATGAAATGCGGCATTCGGATACTGTTGTAACAAAGTAAAAAACTGTGCTTTTGTGACTAATATTTTATATTCTTTCTCAATATTCATTTTCATGTTTTATCACCAACTATGATATAATACAATAGTTGAGAAGGAAAAGGAAGTGATCGGATGCATAAATTTGCGGTTGTAGCCAAAAAAAATGAGCGCTCTGCGCAGATTGAGCAACGTTTGAAAACCGCATTGAGTATGGCAAATTGGCAGTATGACAAACGCCATCCACAACTGGTGATCTGTGTAGGGGGGGATGGCACATTGCTTTATGCGGTGCATCAATATTTGGAACAACTGGATCATGTGCAATTTGTGGCAATTCATACCGGAACACTTGGCTTTTTTACCGATTACACCGAAGAAGAATTGGAGTTATGCATTCATGACATCCTACAGGATGAGCCACGTCAGTTTTGTTCCTATCTGTTGCATATTCAAGTGGGTACACAAGAATACTATGCGCTGAATGAGATGCGCATTGAGAATATTAAACAAACACAAGTGCTGGATGTGTATGTGGATGGGGAGTTCTTTGAGCGATGTCGTGGATCAGGTATTTGTCTTAGCACGCAGGCAGGATCAACGGCTTATAATCGTGGTCTAGGGGGAGCGGTGATTGACAGCGGCTTGTCGCTGATGCAGTTGGCTGAGATTACAGCGATCCAGCATTGCCGACATCGTTCATTAGGCAGTCCTTATATATTAAAAGATGATCGCGAAGTGGTATTCAAAGGCAAAGATTTTACGAATGCCTTATTATGCTTTGATCATCGCAGTGTATCTTTAAAACATGAACATATGCTCAGCGCAACGATGTCAAATCGCTGTGTACGCTTCGCCCGTTATCGCGAATACAGTTATTTGAAGCGGCTGCGCAATCTTTATTGAAGATCTATCAAGAAATATCTTAAGTATCTAATTTTAAGCAATAAATAAAAGAGCATGCGGCTCATCCAAAGAGGAACAGCGTGCTCTTTACTTTGTAAGGAAGAACATGATACGAAATCAAAACCCATTACTCATACACATAATCTGATAATTTCTTTGCCTTAGCACTTATATTCATTACCAAACCAATGGCAATAAAATAAGATAACAGGGAAGATCCACCATACGATATAAAGGGCAGGGTGATACCGGTAATCGGTAGTAGTCCGATGATCATACCGATATTTTGAATTTGTTGGAACACCAGCATGCCAAAGATGCCGGTGATGTAATACTTATCTCTTGTCTGTTTCGTCAAAGTCGCAATCCGTAACAGTTTTAAATCAAGACACAAACACAAGCCAACCACAAGTAAAGTACCGATTAAACCGAAACTTTGGCCAATCACCGCAAAAATAAAATCGGTTTGTGCCTCTGGGATATTAACCAAATGCATCTGCATGCCATGACCATGCAAACCGGCAGAACCCATTGCCATCAATGCGGTATACAACTGATTACCGGTACTTAGAATATCAGACTCGGGATCCAGCCATCCTTTGATACGATTGAGTTTATATAGACCATCGGTACCAAATAAGCGCACCAACAAATCATTATTATAAATATAAAGATAGAAGAATACCAATAAAGCCGCTCCCACTAAACCAAAACCAACAAAGATCCAAACACGCTTAATCCCTGAACACATTAACATCACAGCCAATGAAAACAAAATAATCAAACATACACCGGTATCCGGTTGAAGAAAGATCAACACCAGTGGCGGTACTGCCCAAGCGAGCACTTTCGCAAACAATTGAATATCACTCTCATAAGAATCCAGAATCTTATTGGAATTATGATCCTCAATGACGCAAGCTGTAATCATGATCAAGACGATTTTTATAAATTCACTGGGCTGAAACGACCCAATTCCGGGAAAGCGAAACCACGAAGTTGCCCCGTTTATGGTCGATACCAGTGGTAAATGATGCGTATAACCAAAAAAGCGCGATACGATATGTTTACTGATAAACAAATAAAGCAAACAGCCCATTAAAAACCAATATGCAATCTTCATAAAACTGTAAAGTGTATCATTGCCCAAATACATGACCACGCTCATAATGACAAAACTGAAGGAATACCACATGATCTGTTTGAAAAACAACACAGTTGGACT
This sequence comes from Erysipelotrichaceae bacterium, assembly GCA_022799495.1. Classification (GTDB taxonomy): domain Bacteria; phylum Bacillota_I; class Bacilli_A; order Erysipelotrichales; family Erysipelotrichaceae; genus C-19. Next base: position 37,092 of record JAAWON010000006.1, read on the forward strand.
TTCACTGGTAATAAGCGCAAACGCACTGTAAATCGCAACGATGCTGGTTAAGGCCATCACTGCTAAGATCACAAGTAAGAAAATATCATACTTCTTCGGTTCTCTCACCCGAAGTAATTCCTGTTTCACAAGCATCGCTCCATTTCGTATCCTATTATACCATAAGCAGATGCCTTGAACCACAGAAAATCCCACGTGCTCATCATGCCATCCCCCCTTTGCCAAGTTAAACGCCCACATGTGCATCACAAAACGCAGAAAAGCATTCATTCCAAAGACAGGAACCATAAAAAAGATTTGAACAACCCTGTGCATCATGGTATCATATAAGACGAGGTGATTCTATGGCAAAATGGCATGCGCTGATGGAATATGTGCAGTTTCCGCTTAAGATTCTCTTTGCGGCGACCTTGATGCTGGGGGTTGGCAATGCGCTGATCAATCCCAATATTGCCTACCTTTGGGAGATTGACAATGAAATCATCATAATGATTTGTGAAATGCTTCGCTACAGTGGTGGCTTTTTAATCAAACTATTTCCTTTACTGGTATTTCTTGTGGTGCTCAATCGCAAATTTGAGGATTCCGCACCGGTATTTATCGGTTTTGTTTCTTATATGATTATTTCACTGGTGGTTTTGTTTTTAGAAAACAGTGATGCCGCAAGTTATTTCTATGATAATCTGTTGGGAATCCGCATTAGTTTCGATTCCTCCAGTATTTTTAAAGAAGCGGTGCGCATTCCCTATAATACCGGTATTTTTTCATTATTGGCCGCATATGGCATTACCATGTATAGTTATTTGAAATCGCGTCATTATACGATGCACGGCTTATTATCCTTTATTGATCATGACGCATGGGCCATGATACTATGTGCGTTTTTCAGTATTTTATGTGGTATTGTATTTGCCTATGGATGGCCCTTGGTAATCCATATCATCAATTATTTCTATGAGTTCTTGGCTTCTGATTTATTAAATCCGATGAATCTGTTTCTGTATGGGATCAGTGAGCGATTATCTGCGGTGTTTGGCTTACAGGATATTCAGCGCAATGCGTTTTGGCTGAGTGAATTGGGTGGCAGTGCGACCGATAATTTCGGTGTGCTGTATCAAGGAGATGTAAATACATGGTATGCTTATCAGAATTTACATATCGTTACCGCAAATACAGGGTATTTGATTACTCCGTATTATGTCATCAATCTGTTTGTGATTCCCGGTTTTTTGCTTGGTTATTTTTCTTTGGTGCACAGCGGAAAGGATAAACGGCGCTATTTTCCTTTCTTTGTGCTGGCATTGGCATTGTCCATTCTAAGTGGTAATCCATTTCCGATGGAGGTGTTGATGTTAATTTTGGCACCGATGCTATATGTGTGTTATCTATTCACGGTTGGTTTTCTGTATGCCGGCTGTGAGATGCTGGGGGCGGCGATTGGCTTTTGGTTCAAAGGTTCATTGAATGCGACTACCGGAACGCTGATGATTGCCAATCCCGGATCCTTTATGGATCTACTACCGAGTTTTCGCAATCCCGATTTGCAGTATTCCTTAAGTATTGTGATTGCGTTGGGAATTGTCGCATTGGTGGTGTTCTTCTTTGCGACAAGGTTGTATTTCTCCCGCTTTGCGATCGGTTTATTTCAATTCCGCAATGTGCATGAAATCAGTGAGCGGGTGATTGATGCATTGGGCGGCTTGGAGAATATTCGTGCGGTGACATCAACTCCGGATAAGTTGACGATCGCTTTGAATCAACGGGATAAAGTAAACTTTGAACAGTTACGGGAAGAGGGGGCCTATTTGATTTTGGAATCCAAAGAAGGGTATCTGATTCGTTTGGGCAATCTATCTACCATTATCGCAAAGGATATAAAGAAGCGTTTGAAGAAAAAGCAAAAACAGGCAGATGCATAAGCAATTCTGTGATTCATAGGTGGAAGAAGGTGTACTTGTGGAAAGGGTACGCTTTTTTTCATTTGGTTTGGGAGTGGGCGAAGAACCTTTTGTTTGATTCAAGTGAAGATATCGTTTTTTACACGTTCGTTTATGACAAAAGGCGTGTTTTTTTGATATAATAGAGGTCTGAAACGGAAGTGATGAAAGTGGCAGAGACAACCGCTAAAAAAGGTAGTTATACACCGATGATGAATCATTATCTGGAGGTTAAGGAAACCTATCCGGATGCGATCGTGTTTTATCGACTCGGTGATTTTTATGAGATGTTTTTTGAGGATGCAAAAACGGCATCCAATGAATTGGATTTGGTGCTAACGGGACGTAATGCCGGGGTGGAGGAGCGCATACCGATGTGTGGAGTGCCCTTTCATGCGGCGAACGGTTATATTCAACGGCTGATTCAAAAGGGTTATAAGGTTGCGATTGTGGAACAATTGGAAGATCCCGCACTGGCAAAAGGACTGGTAAAGCGGGATGTGATTAAGGTGGTAACACCGGGAACGATTATGGAGGAAGGCAGTGATGAGAAAACCTCTGTCTATATTGCTTCTCTATACGATTATCAGTATGGATTAGCGCTTGTATTGTGCGATATGTCCACGGGTGAATTGCGTGCACAGCTCATTGATAAACAGGTGATGGCACTTCAAAAGGCATTGTTGGGCAATCATGTGGCAGAGGTTGTGATTGAACCGGGATTTGATAAGAAATTATTAAAAATGATTGAGGAGATGGCGAATATTACCGTGTCCATTGAAGCGGATCATGAATGCCGCGAGGTCTATCTTCATTTGCTGGATCAGGTACAAGATGAGCGGATTCGCCGCAGTTTTGCGACGTTAAGCAATTATTTGGATGAGACGCAGAAGCGTAGTATGGCGCATTTACAGCCGGTTGTCTTATTACAGGAAAGTGATTACTTACAGATGGATTTCCATACCCGTCAGAATTTGGAACTGACACAAGCACTGCGCACCAATTCTAAATCACAGACGTTATGGAGTTTTTTGGATCACTGTCAAAGTGCGATGGGCTCACGCTTATTAAAAAAATGGATCCATTATCCGTTGGTGGAACAAGCAGCGATTGAACAGCGCTTGGATGCGATTGCCTATTTGAATGATAATTTCTTAACGAAAGATGAACTGCGCGAGGAACTGCGTTTTGTCTATGATTTGGAGCGGTTGAGCGCTAGGGTTGCGTATGGAAGTGCAAATCCCCGTGATATTGTGCGTTTGGTAAAAACGTTGGAACATGCGCCCAATATTTTAAATGCCTTTCATGATTGCGTAAGTTATCGTGATTTTCAATCCATTGATCCTTGCGTGGAATTATATGAGCGCTTAAAGGGTGCCATTGTGGAAGAACCACCACTATCCTTAAAAGAAGGTGGCATTTTTGTGAATGGTTATCACGGGGAATTGGATGATTTGCGTGATATCTGCCAAAACGGCAAGCAGTGGATTTTGGCACTGGAGGCAAGAGAGCGGGAACGCACCGGCATCAAATCATTGAAAATCGGTTATAATCGCGTTTTTGGTTACTATATTGAAGTCACAAAGGCAAATTTAGGTCAAGTAAAAGAAACGTTTGGTTATGTCAGAAAACAAACATTGGCGAATGCGGAGCGTTTTATCAGTGAGGAATTGAAAGAACAGGAAGAGCGCATTGTACATGCGCAAGAGCGCAGTATTCGCTTAGAGAGTGAATTGTTTGCGGATCTGTTACAACAGATCAAAGTATACTTGCCGAAGCTGCATGACTTGGCCAATGCGCTGGCCACAATTGATGTGCTTTATGCTTTGGCAGAAGTATCGGCTGAAAATGGTTATACAAGACCAAAGTTTCATACAGAACAACGTATCTATTTACAGGAAGCACGTCATCCAATTCTTGAACAGATGATGAAAAAGACAAGCCGTTATGTATCCAATGATTTGATCATGGAAGAAGATCAAGCAGTATTGATGATCACCGGGCCGAATATGGGAGGAAAATCCACCTATATGCGCCAAAACGGTCTCATTGTGATCATGGCGCAGATCGGTTGTTTTGTGCCTGCGCGCAAAGCCGAACTGCCGATATTTGATCAGATTTTCACCCGTATCGGCGCCAGTGATGATATCATGTCAGGACAATCCACCTTTATGGTAGAAATGATGGAGGCAAACCACGCGCTCCAGCATGCAAGTGAGCGCTCCTTGATTTTATTTGATGAGATTGGGCGGGGAACGTCAACCTATGACGGTATGGCGCTGGCACAGGCAATGATTGAATACATTGCGCAAAACATCCATGCCAAAACACTGTTTTCTACCCATTATCATGAATTGACGCAACTGGCGGATACGCATCCGGAAATTGTCAATTTCCATGTGGAAGTACATGAAGAAGATGAGCATGTGACATTCCTATATCGAGTGAAACCGGGTAAAGCCGATAAGTCTTATGGAATCAACGTGGCACGCTTAGCGAAGTTGCCGGAAAGCGTATTACAGCGTTCCCTCCAGTTGTTGGAACAGTTGGAAGAGAGTGCCACATCCGTGCCGCAACATACTGCGCCACAGAGTTTCGAGCCACATTACTTACATGATCCAAGTGCTCAGTTGATCAAAGAGAAACTAGAACAGATCAATAGTGAACAGATGACACCGATTGAAGCACTGTTATTTGTGAATGAATGCAAGGAATTATTAAAACAAAAAAGTTGAGAGATGAGCGTGTAGGGCCAAGCATTAAGGAAATTATTTGCCTTGAGGGAAAGTATGGATAAGGAAGATAAGGCTATCATGGCCATCATACATACACAGAAATAGAAGATAGAGATAAAAAAAGGTCAGGTGATAGAATGGGAAAGATTCATCGCTTAGATGAGCATTTAAGCAATATGATCGCTGCCGGTGAGGTGGTAGAGCGCCCTGCCGGAATCGTAAAAGAATTGATTGAAAACAGCATTGACGCAAAGGCAACAAGCATTGAAATACAAATTGCACAAGGTGGTATTGATGCGATTACGATCAGTGACAATGGGACCGGTATGGATCAAGAAGACGCAGAACTGGCATTTGAACGCCATGCGACCAGCAAGTTAAGGGAAGAAGGAGATTTATGGTGTATCACCACCATGGGGTTTCGTGGGGAGGCATTGCCCTCCATCGCTGCAGTTTCACAAGTCACATTGCGCACAAACAATGGGACACAAAGCAGTGAGGTAGCGATTCAATATGGTCAAAATAAGCAGGTACGCGCATGTGCGATACCACTTGGCACAAGCATAGAAATCCGCGGACTGTTTCAAAAAACCCCGGCACGCTTTAAGCATTTAAAACGACCGCAATATGAGTTTTCATTGATTGCGGATATTGTGCAGAAGTTTGCATTGGCTCATCCGGAAATCGCATTTTATCTTGCCCATGATGGAAAAGAAGTTTTTCGCAGTAAAGGCAGTGGTCACTTGCAAGAGGTGCTGATGCAGATCTACGGACGTGATCTGGCAAAAGGAGCCATTGCGATTGATCAGCGTGACCTTGATTATCATATTACCGGCTATATCGCGCAGCCCCATCAGCATCGCGCAACCAAATATTATATGACCTTGTTTGTCAATCAGCGCATGATTCGCTCATATCAACTTCAAAAAGCGATCAGTGATGCATACAGTGCCTATATGCCAAAGGATCGCTATCCGATTGTGGTGCTGAACATTGATATGGATGCACAGTTGGTAGATGTCAATGTGCATCCGTCTAAATGGGAAATACGGCTGGCAAAGGAAAAACAGTTAGAAAAATTAGTATACCAAACGCTGGATCAGGCACTCAAAGATCATGTCGAAGTTGTGCATGTGAAAGAGCGTCAGCCACGGGAAAAGGTGGAAATGGCAGAGTTGGAATTTACCTATCAGCGTGATCCGAATTTGACCAAACTGCATCAAGAGATCAATGAAGGATTCCGCGATCCAAGCAAACTGCCTGCGCTTGATTTCGACAAAATTCGTGCCAAAATGATGGAACCGGTTCCAGAGAAAAAGCCAAGCGAGCGTACAACAAAAGCGGTAGAAGCCCAAGTAAAGGATGTGGCGCTCCAATATCCGCAACATTCACGCCCTAATATACCAAAAGTGGAATATAAGGAAAATGAGCAGCCTATTTCCCTAGCGAAAACGCCCATTTCCCAGCCTGTACAAGACAAAAAAAACGGTGAATCGAGCGCAAAAGCACGCGAACAAACGCAAGAATTGCCGAAACAAAGCGAAGTAAAGGAGACACAAACACCTCAGGCAAAGCGCCCTGCTTTCCCACAAATGGAAGTGATCGGCCAGTTTCATAATTGTTATATCATTGCGCAGGGGGAAGCTGGACTGTATATCATCGACCAACATGCGGCAGCGGAACGCTATCATTATGAAGTGATCAAGCAAGCGATCCTGTCGGGAAATACCGATACCCAACCATTGTTACTGCCAATCACATTGGAGAGTGATGCGGGACTGATTGCTCGTTTGAGCGAGTTAAATGAGGCAATGGCAATCTTGGGAATTCAATTTGAATTATTCGGAAATCAAACCCTTGTGGTACGAGAATTGCCACTGTGGATGCAGGACACAAAAGAACAGGAGTTCTTGCAGGATTTAGTGGATGGCTGGCGCAAAGAAGAACGCGTGGACGCTGAACGACTGCGCCACTTAGCGATTGCGACAATGGCATGTCATTCTTCCATTCGCTTTCATCACTCCTTAAGCATGGACGAAATGAAACGAGTGATTGCCGATCTGGCGAGTTGTGAACAACCGTTTCACTGCCCACATGGCCGACCGACCTTTATTTGCATGAGTGAAAAACAACTGGTGAAAGAATTTTTGAGGTGATTGGATGAAACAAAAGGTATTGGTGATTGCCGGACCAACCGCCGTAGGGAAAAGTGCCTGTGCACTGACCTTAGCCAAACAATATCACGGTGAAATCATCAACGGTGATGCGATGCAGGTGTATCAGGGATTGGACATCGGCACTGCGAAAATCACAAAAGCACAGATGCAGGGAATTACGCATCATCTATTGGATTGTTTTTCCTATGACGCTACTTACAATGTGAAAATCTTTCAGGAAAAAGCACGTCGCACGTTGGATGAAATCACAAGCAGAGGGAATCTGCCGATTGTGTGTGGTGGGACTGGCTTGTACTTAAAATCGCTGTTATATGATTATGAGTTTGTGGATCAAGTGGAAGATGAGGAGTTTACGCAGTTTTTGGCAACGCTGAGCAGTGAACAGTTATACGCGCTATTAAGACGTGTAGATGAAACAAGCGCTGCGCAACTTCATCCCCATAATCACCAACGGATCATACGAGCGCTGTGTATGGCACATGGCGGTCACAAAAAAAGCGAAGTCATCTCGTCTCAGCGTCATGATATGCTTTATGATACATGGCTGATTGGTTTAACGATGCCGCGCGAACAGTTGTATCAGCGTATTGATGCACGTGTGGACGAAATGCTGGAAAATGGATTATATGAAGAAGTCGCATCGCTAGTAAAACAAGATGCGAATATATGGCAGTGTCAAAGTTTTCAATCCATTGGCTATAAGGAATGGCGGGCGCATTTTGAACAGGGAGGGGATTGTGATGAATGTATCCGCTTGATCAAAAAACATACCCGCAATTTTGCCAAACGTCAGGCGACATGGTTTCGCAATCAACTGCCGATGCATTGGTATGATGTCAGTGAAGCGAATTGGCAAAACCAAATCGAGCAGGATGTAAGGGAATGGTTAAAACAGCCTTAATGGAGGTGGAGACATATGGAATTTGAAGAATTTGATGAGCCAAGGCGCTGTGCTCAGTGCCATGTGGTAACCTATTGTGATCGCTGTCCAATCTGCGGAAGGGAACTTCCCCGTACGAAATCTAAAAGAAGATGGCGCAATGCTTTTGGCGATAAGGAAGAGGAAAACATCATTCAACCAAAGCGCACCTTGCATCAAGTACGGAATGCAAATCAAACCAAAACGCTTGAGCGCACTGTGGATGTATCCTCATACACCAATCATCATAATAAGTCCACGAAAAGCGGGAAGAGAAGCAAGGTCGTAGGAGTGAGTGTTTTTTGTATCGTGACGATGTCCATCCTCTTGACTTTAGGGTATTTTATTACTGAAGCTGAGAAAAACGCACCGGTGCATTCCCTCCCACTTGTTGCGATGGAATCAACAAATAGCCCAATTGAATTGGAATCCGCGCAATATGAAAGGGCGACAGAAAGCATCACTTTTGATTTATATAATATTTCGCAAACGGGATCATATAGTGTTAATCTTTACTTTTATAAAGGGAATCAAGTCGTATCTACGCTCAATAATATTCTTGTACTCCCAGATAATATCGTAGATATTCAGATAAAAATGGAGACAGAACCGGATGCTTATATCCTCTACAGTAATGAAATACATGAAAATCTCGATGAATCGGAAGAGTTCTTTTATACCAATTTATATTGGGATGATGGCATCATTAGGATTATATTATATGAAGAGACGACACCACAGAAAGTGGAGAAACTCATTCGCTATTATTATAATAAGATGATCTCTCCCAAATATGAGGATTGGAATGAATTGGTCATTTTCTTAATGATGGATGATGAGTATTGGGAATACTATTCTGTGACGTTTGAAGATGATTGGGCAACCGCAGTTTACAGTGGCAGTGAAGAAGATGGATTCCCTACGATGCATTTCGCTCTCAAGTGATTCATCAGCCTTCTACAATAGTTTCCCCATACAAACAAAAGTGTGAATGAAGCGATCCAAAAACTAAAGGTAAGTTTACCTAGGGTTGAAAAAGATGCGCTGAGACAAGGGATATGGAAACGATTCCACATTGGCACTGGCATTTGCAATACAAGGAAGCAGCGCATTCCTTGTATCAATGAAAAAAGAGTGAGTTCCGCTTGTGCCAAGAATGGGAAATAGAAAGCCATAAAGTGATTTAACACACATTATTCCTTTATCTATAAGGGATTATTTATTGTCGAAATGCGGGAAATACAAATGGTGACATCGGATAGATTCATCGCACAGGAAAAAAGAATATGGTGTGATGTACAAAGGGGATTCTGTCTTTTCTTAACGATGATATAAGAGTGTGGTAATAAAACAGCGCAGAAAAAGCAACGGTTTATTATCAGGAAATATACATACAAGAAACAGTGGAGGTGATGATATGGAAACGATTTCACAACGAACGGAATTATTGTTGGGGAATGAGCAAGCGGCACGCCTGCATCAGGCAAGCGTAATGGTGGTTGGGATTGGCGGTGTCGGTTCCTATTGTGCGGAGAGTTTGGCACGCTGTGGGATCGGCACCCTTCATTTGGTAGATTGTGATGTTATCTCTCCAAGCAATCTCAATCGCCAGATTCATGCTTGTTTTGACACCATTGGCAAAGATAAATGTGCGATGATGCATGAGCGGATCCTTTCGTTTCGTCACGATTGCCAAGTGGTTTCCCATAGGATGTTTTATAGCGCAGATCAAAATGCGCTGTTGTTTCAGGAAAGCGTGGATTTTGTGATTGATGCGATTGATACAATCAGTGCGAAATTGGACTTGATTACCTATTGTTTGGCTCATCAAATTCCGTTTATCTCCAGTATGGGCATGGCCAATCGCTTGGATCCAACACAGCTTACAATCTGTGATCTGATGAAAACAAGTGGCGACCCTTTGGCTAAGATCATGCGTAACCAAGTACGCAAGCGGCGTTTAAAAGGAAAAATCCCAGTCGTCTGTTCTAAGGAACTGCCATTCAAACAAACTCAAGTAGTCAATGCCGAAGCGAAAACACGTAAGGAACAAATCCCTCCGGCCAGTTCACCGTTTGTGCCGGCGGCTGCCGGTCTTGCCTGTGCCTCCTATGCGGTACGCTATTTGTGTGCACATGGTAATACTCACGATGAGAAATAGGCAAATGCATCTGTATGATAAGATAAGAAAGATAAAAAGGATTGTCGTTGAGATTTTTGACTCATTCGTGACAATCCTTTTCGCTGCGGCATAACCGCTATATGATAAAGGGATCGTAAGATACATCCCTTTCACTTATTATATGATTGTCATGTAATCATATGCATGATAATTGTGGAAATATGAAAAGATGCTTGATTTTCCTTAGGCAAACCGCAGAAAAGCATGGTATAATGTACCCGTTATGAGGAGCGATGTTATGCGAAAGGGTATATTTATCACCTTTGAGGGCAATGACGGATCAGGGAAAACAACCGTTTCTAAGCAGGTATATGAGGCATTGGCAAAGCAAGGCTATGATTTGCTTTACACAAGAGAACCGGGTGGAATTGAAATCGCCGAACAGATACGCAAGGTAATTTTAAACCCGGAAAATACAGCGATGGATGCGCGCACAGAAGCACTACTTTATGCGGCAAGCAGGCGCCAACATTTGGTGGAGCGTATCTTGCCTGCGTTAGCGGAAGGACGAATCGTATTATGCGATCGTTTTGTCGATAGTTCCCTTGCTTATCAAGGTGTTGGCAGAGGACTTGGGATAGATGCAGTACAGCGCATCAATGATTTTGCGATTGAGGGATGTATGCCGGATGCGACGATCTTTTTGTCCGTACCCTTAGCGGTAGGCTTGGCTCGGGTGACACAGCGTGGCAACTTAGATCGCTTAGATCAGGAGAATTATGCTTTTCATGAACGGGTCGCAAGTGGCTATGAACAAGTGACACAGTGCTTTGCCCAGCGGATACACGTGATTGACGCAAGCCGATCACCCAAGGAAGTCATACAGGATGCGCTTGAAACATGTCAGCGGATCATCACAAGCATATGGAAATGATGAAAACACGGCTCGCACAAGAACAGCCGATCGCCTATCAAACATTATCTCATGCGTTACGCACGCATAAACTCGCGCATGCTTATTTATTTCATGGTCAGCGTGGTTGTGGAAAATTAGCGGCTGCTCGCTTGTTGGCACAAAGCATGCTTTGTGAACACCGTGAGGAAAGCGGGTTTGCCTGTGAACAATGTAGCGCCTGCCAGCGCATTGCGAAGGGTGGATTTGCGGATCTGCGGATACTAGATGGCCGTGAAGTCTCGATCAAAAAAGAGGATATTCTCAAGTTGCGGCAGGAATTTCAAAAAACCGGCTTGGAACATACAGGAAAACGCATCTATATCATCAATTTAGCGGAAAATGCGACCCCGGAAGCGCTGAATGCATTGTTAAAGTTTTTAGAGGAACCCGGCGATGACGTGGTTGCGATTATCATCGTCGAACAGTTGGATCGCCTGTTGCCAACGATCATCTCACGTTGTCAACCGATCTTATTTCAACCTTTGTGCCATACAGTGTGCTATGAATTAGCCAAAAAGGAACTGCGTGATTTGGATGCATATTTATTAAGTTCAATGATTCGTAGTGTTGCCGATATGAAAACAGCGAGTGAAAGTGAGGAATATCAGCACGCTTTCTATTTATTTCTCCATATGCAGGAAGAATTGCGCAAAAGCCCTTATGCGGCACTGGCTTTTTTGTTAAAGAGCGGAGTAGATGGTAAAAAGCGGGATGCGAAAGAATGCATGCGTTATTTGCTGGATATGCAGATGATCTTATGCAAAGATTTGATCCGTGGCGGCAGTATCTGTCAAGATGTGCAGTATCAGGCGATGTTACAGGCCTATCAAAATAAGTCATATCCGTACAGTGAATGGTTGAGCATCTTGTTGGAAACAAAAGATAAACTATGGAAATCCGTGAATGTGACACTGTTATGTGATCAGTTGATGTATCGTTTGAAGGAGGCAGGAAAATGAATCAGCGAGTGATAAAAGAAAAAGAACCGCGCGAACGTAATGAGCGTCGTTTACATAAAAAAGAAGGGACAACCGTTCAGCGTAGTTTCCCATTTGTCGCGTATGTATCGTTTCGGGAATCAAAAAAAATCTATACATTCGGAAGTGATACCAACGAGCTTGCAGTAGGGGATCAGGTTGTGGTTGAAACGGTGCGGGGACAGGAAATCGCCACAATTGTGAAACCATGTGAGCCGTTTATGGTGAATACGGGGAATTTGGAATTGAAACCGATTTTGCGCAAAGCAAGTGAGAAGGATTTGAAAACATCACGGGTAAATGCGGAGCGGGCAAAAGAGGCAATGAAGATCTGTGGGGAACATATCAAACGACTTGGCTTGGGAATGAATTTAATTGAAGCGGAATATACGCTTGACCGCAGTAAAATCATCTTCGTGTATGTGGCAGATGAGCGTGTGGATTTCCGTGAACTGTTAAAGGAGTTGGCGGCTGAATTTAAGTGTCGCATTGAACTGCGCCAAATTGGCCCGCGCAATAAATCTAAATTGGTCGGCGGCCTTGGCATGTGTGGCATGGAGACTTGTTGCAGCCGTTTCCTCAATGATTTTGATGTTGTTTCCATCAATATGGCAAAAAATCAATTGCTGGCTTTGAACATTCAAAAATTGAGTGGACAGTGCGGCAAATTGATGTGCTGCTTGAAATATGAGGATAGTCAGTACAAGAAATTGCGGGAAGGTCTGCCGAAACTCAATTCGCAGATTGAATATAAAGGAAAGAAATATCGTGTCACCAGCATGAATGTGCTGCTTCAACAGGCAAAGATCGAAAATAAAGAAGATGTGCAGTTCCTCTCTTTCCAAGAGTTATGGCCCGATGTTGATTTCTCGCAGCGTTAGGAGGTTATCCAATGAAGCGTCAAAAGAGTTTTGCCACAACGGCGCAAAATGCTCTTTATCTTGTCGCAACACCGATCGGCAATTTGGAGGAAATGACTCCTCGAGCGATTGAAATCCTGAAAACGGCAGATGTTATTGCGGCTGAGGATACTCGTAATACATTGCGTTTGTTGACGCATTTCGGCATTCATACAAAGATGATTGCGCATCATCGCCATAATGAACAGGCCAGTACACAAGGAATCCTCAAACTGCTGGAAGAAGGGAAAACGATCGCTTTGGTCAGCGATGCCGGGTATCCGCTGATATCTGATCCGGGTCAAGTGCTCAGCGAACAGGTGCTTGCGGCTGGATATCCAATCATTCCCGTGTCAGGAGCGAATGCGATGTTAAATGCGCTGGTTGCCAGCGGTCTGCCCACGCAACCATTTCTATTCTATGGTTTTTTAAAACCACAGGAGCGTGAACAAATTCGCGAATTGGAACAACTAAAGGATTATCCGATGACCTTGATCTTCTATGAGGCACCGCATCGTCTGACACAGACGCTACATCAATTGCGCAATGTTTTGGGTGAGCGGCGGATCTGTTTGGCCCGTGAACTGACCAAGTACCATGAAGAATTTATCCGTGGAACCATATCGGAAGTAATTGAAGTCAGCGATACATGCAAAGGGGAAATTGTGCTTGTCGTCGAGGGCGCAAAAAAGGAAGATGTGATTTCCATTGATCCGGCTACCCTCTATGCAAAAATTGAACATTATGTAGAGGAAGGCATTTCGCATAAAGAGGCAATCAAGCGTGTTGCGAAGGAATACGGACTGGCAAAAAACGATGTGTATCGACAATATCATGCTTACCATTGACTGCGTAAAGTGATGCGCAGTTTTTTATATCCTCTCGATTGGATAGGATACTCTATCTGGTAAACAAACATGTTTTACCAAATCCAACAATGATGTGAAACCGATTCCATATCTCTGTCTTAGATTCACTAATTTAGATCAAAGACGCTTTGTTCTACTGGAACTTCTCTATTCAATGCTTGCTCGTAAATACTACATGAAAGAAATGAGCAAGGATATCATCAGATAGTTTCTCACTCGTATGAAACCGATTCCATAAATATCACTTTACAATGGTATTTCCCGATTGGTAATGAAACTAAACTTCATTATAAAGCGATATAAAAGCATTTTATCAATGAGATCTACAAACAAAACAAATATTTCCCACAATAACCGCGATGCAGAATTGCGTAATGTTTACATCCATATGCCGTGTTTAACATCCGCATTGCTTGATTCACCACATGTACAAATTCATATCCATGTGCAACGTTTGCCAAACCCTTCAACTACCACTACCTCTCCAACATCTCTGTTTTATCATTCCTGCATGTGAACAACAGGTGAAAAAAAACCATCATTTTTCATCTGTTTACCATATAAATCGTTTTCTTATATAGTATAATAAAACAAGCAAAAATGATGAGGTGAGATCATGTACAAACTATTGGTTGCGGATGATGAAACCGGTATTCGCGAATTGATTCGCAAGTATGCGGAATTTGAGGGATATACTGTGGCAGAGGCGAGCGATGGTATGGAGGCTGTGGAACGTTGTCGCAAGGAAGAGTTTGACCTTGTGATATTGGATGTGATGATGCCGAAGTTGGATGGCTTTTCCGCAGGCAAGTTGATTCGTCAGGAACAAGAGGTTCCGGTGATCATCCTGTCGGCACGTGGCGAGGAATATGATAAGATTCATGGGTTCGAAATCGGTATTGATGATTACGTGGTAAAGCCATTTTCACCCAAAGAACTGATGATGCGCGTTGCGGCGGTACTAAAGCGCGTACAAGGAAGCCACAAAGGGATGAAAACGGAATGTTTTGATTATGCGGATCTGCACATTGATTTCACTGCACGTATTGTCAGTATTAGTCAGCAGCGATTGGAGTTGACACCTAAGGAATATGCGTTGTTGTTTTATATGGTAAAACATGCGGGCATTGCGTTGACAAGGGAACAGTTATTAAAGGATGTATGGGGTTATGATTTTTATGGAGATGATCGAACGCTGGATACGCACATTAAATTATTAAGGAAAAGCATTGGCCGCTATGCGACGCTGATTGTGACACTGCGAGGGGTGGGTTATCGCTTTGAAGTACCAAAATAGATGCACGCTGCGTGTTCGCATCTTCCTATTTTTTATGTTGTATGGGGGATTTTTATTGGGCTTGCTATGGCTGTTTCAAGTACAATTCTTGGATGATTTTTACCGCAGTATTAAGGCCAAAGAAGTCAAGGCTGCGGCCGGGGAGATTGCGACCCTGCTCCAGCAGCAGGGTGAGGTGAGCGAAATTGATGCGATTGCCGCGAACAATGAGTTATGTGTTTCGGTTCTCAATGAGGCATATTCGGAAATCTATACCAGTAATCAACGCGATCCTCGCTGTATGATTGATCGGATGACGCAAAGTGAAATTACGGCCCTGCATGAGGAAGCAATTCAAAATGGTGGGAATGCGTCTCGCTTGATCACAAAAGATACGCTGCGAGAACCGCAGGATCAAGAGATCATGCAACCGGATCAGCCATGGATGAAGAATCGGCCCAAAGGTTATCAGAATATGACCTATGCGCAAGTGCTGCGTTTGAGTGATGCGCAATCCTTGATCGTATTGGTAAATGCAGAGATCTCTCCGGTGAGCGCAACGATTGCGACCATACGCACGCAATTGGTAATTGTATCGGCCATCTTGGTAGGCTTGGGTTTATGTTTGGCCTTTCTAATGGCAAAGGTGATCGCTGCCCCGATTAAGAAGATCAATGAGAGTGCGAAACGCTTGGCGAAAGGCGATTATGATGTCGCATTTTCCGGCAGTGCATACCGCGAAATTCAGGAGTTAAATGATACCTTACGCTATGCGGCACAGGAATTGAGCAAAGTCACACTGTTACAGCGAGAACTGCTTGCCAATGTGAGCCATGATTTACGTACACCGCTTACAATGATCAGTGGGTATGGCGAGGTGATGCGTGATATACCCGGTGAAAATAATGCGCAGAATGTACAGGTCATCATTGATGAGGCAAAGCGGTTGACCAATCTGGTGAACGATCTGTTGGATCTTTCCAAATTACAGTCCGGTGCACAGGAATTGGTTTTGCAGGAATGTGATCTATGGGAAATGACACAGGCGATGACGGCACGTTTTCAAAAACTGCTCAATGATGAAAGCATCCATTTTTGTCTATCGGCCCAGCAGGGGGGCAGTTGGCGCATACAAGGGGATAGTGGCAAATTGAATCAAGTGCTGTATAATTTAATCAACAATGCGATCACATATTGTGGCGCAGATAAAACAGTAGAGGTACGGCTTTTAGATCAAGGGGATCACTTATGTGTGGAAGTGGAGGATCATGGAATGGGCATTGCGCCACAGGATCTTCCTTATGTATGGGAGCGCTATTATCGTAGTGCCCATCACGTTCGTGCGGCGGTTGGCAGCGGCTTGGGATTAAGTATTGTCAAGCAGATCGTGGAGTTGCATCTCGGTGTGTGCGGTGTGCGCAGTGAACTGCAAAAAGGAACGACCTTTTGGTTAACTTTGCCAAAAGAGAATCATGAAAGCGCATCAAAGTCTCATAAGGAATCCTACCGAAATAAGGCATCCAGTCCACAGGATACAGATGCGTGAAATTCAAAATCAAGCAAATCTTTCCTATGCGATTGATACCGGCATAAAAAATCATAAGACAACAGGCAATTATTGCCAAAAAATGTCAAAAATTGCTTGCGCTAATAGGTAGGCAGGGGTATAATGCCTTTAAAAGGAGATACTGTATACATGTGCTTAGCGGGGTATTGTATTTTGGCAGATAGGCATAATCGCATACAGTCTGTGACAAGCCATGGGAGAGAATGGAAGAAGTGTAGGGACACAACGAAGAATAAAAGCATTGGGTATCACTTTGATCCTGTTGTTTTTATTCTTTTTTTGTGTGAGAAACTGTAATCCAAGCCAATTTGACGCAAAGGATACAGACGCGATACAAGATCATTGTGTGCTAATTAAACAACAGGTGAATGAGTTTCATGCGCTGTTAAAACGCAGTGATTTATGTTCACCGGCTTGGTTTGCACAGTATGATGATTTTGTGAAACGCCTACATGGCTCGATAAGTTCTACTCAGGAAGGTGATCCTCAATGGGAAAGCGTTCAAGCAATACAAGATCAGTTTTATCAAACACTGATGCAATTTCGCGCAGACCCATCGCTCAAGCAAGTAGAACAATTGGAGACAGCGCTTCAGGAATACAGACGTTATTATCATGCACAGTGTGAGGAGAAAGAATCATGAGAAAACAGTGGACGCACATCAGAAACAATCAAACCCATCGTTATATCGCCGGCTTCTTCGCAATATTGATGAGTTATCAAGCCATTTCACCGTGTTTGGATACTGCCGCCAATGAACTGCACAAAGTCCATTTGGCTGATACCCTGGGGAAATATTATGGTCAAGATATCCAACCGGATTTGCCCTTAAACAAGGAACCACAGGAATCAGAGACTAAGGATAAAGTAAAAAAAGAAGCGCAAGTCTATTCCTCTTCTTCTGCCTATGATGAAAAACAGGAACTCGTTGAACAGCGAAATGAAAACTCCAAGACCTATCAATTAGATGATGGCACCTATATCAGTGAGGTGTATTTTGAACCGATCCATAAAAAGGAAGGCAATGCCTTTGTCGAGATTGATAATCAATTAGAAAAAACAATCAGTTTGTATGATGGTACACCAATCTATGAAAATAAAGATGGGGTGTACGAATTTCGTGTCGCAGATGATACGATGCAGATGCGCGATGAAACAGGGCATGAACTGACATTGATTCATGGGGAAGCGGATGTATCCCTTTATGATGTAAAAGAAAATGTGATTCTGTACAGTGAAGCCTATCCTAATATGGATATGGAGTATCGTTTGAGTGGTAATCGAGTCGGAATCAACTTTTATATCAATGGAACACTGACAACCAATCAAATCCACTTTACGATCGAAAAAGGTGATTTAAGCGTAAGAGAACAATGCGATGCCTTGGAATTTATGCAAGGGGAAGAAGTGATCTTTGCCTATATCAAGCCGGTACTATATGATGAAAAAAATCGTGAAGGGAAAGCAGTAGATGTTGAATATGAAGAAATAGGCGATACACTGGAAATCACGATTACGATGGATGGGGAATGGATCAATGATACCAATCGTGCGTATCCTTTGACGATGCGTGCCGCCACATCGGCTGAAACGGCGAAGGTAACGATCACATCTGCTTATAATCGTTCCTATGAACCCAATATAAACAGTCATTACAGTGATCTGTATGTCGGCTATATACCTGCTTCACTCAGTGGAGTCAATGATCTGGGGATCGCTCGTTCTTATTTCCATATCGCAGATTTAGCAATCGGTTCGAAAAAACTGATCCTCAGCGCCGATCTTCAACTGGTGAAACGAGATGATAAGGCTACGATACGACAGATGCAATTTGGTAAAACCAGCGGTTATGTGAATCCATTAAACATCACATGGAATAATAAACCGAGTGTTACGATTTTTTCCACACAAAATATAGCGGCAGCGCTTGGCTATTATACCTTTGACATCACCGATTATATCAAGGATATTTATGCGGGGAAAAACAATACATTGGAGATACGAGCCATCCCGGAAGATACCAATCAGATTGCGAATGTATTTTTCAGTGAACGATATAGCGGTACATATTGGGAAGATTATCGCCCGAAACTGATTATCGCTTATCGTGATGATTATGATGTGAAACCGGATCTTGATATTGATACCTTTGACAGTGAAATGCGTATCTTTTCGGTGTTAAATCGTGGCTTTGAGGCAATGAGTTTTGATGGCATTGCCAAACCCAACAGTAGCGTACAGTTTCAACTTGTCAAAAAAGATACGAATACGGTGATTAAAACATTTAGTGGGACTACGGGTACGGATTTTATGGATCCGATCTATATCACAAAGAAAATCGCCAATACACAAACGTATGCGAAAGATAATATCAATTATACAACGGATTACATTTATCATTCGATGATTCCTGCTTATGATGTGCCTTATGAATATATCGTACAAGTAAAGAACGGCACAACGACAAGCACAAAGAAGTATCGCAGTGATGCATTTATCAAATATAAGGTAAAGAGCGGTGATACACTGCCGCGAATCGCATCCTATTATGGCCTTGAAATCAATCAAATCAAAAAAGATAACAATCTCACACAGGATATGGTAATGGAAAACGATACGCTGATTCTGCGCTTTCAAAAGGACAATCCCAAAGTCAGCGCTGATTTGTATACACCACCGCTTACCATCGGTATCTATCAGGCAAAATTTGTGAATCGCGGGCCGAATTGTGCAGGCGGTATTTGTCCGGTATTGGATCCGATCAATTCTACAACCGGCAATTATTTCTATGCGGGGGATGATTTTACAATTCAAGATCAGGAAGCATTTACGCTACATCGTTATTATAATTCGACCGGTCCACAGTTGACCAATCAATTCGGCAATGGCTTTACCACAGAAATCGAGAGTTATCTCGCTTATGATGCCAGTGGCAACCTACTTTATTTTGTCGGAGATGGACGCATCTATCACTTTGCCAAAAAGGGAAGCACTTATGAAGCACGCAGCGCTGATCACAAAACGATCAGTGTGCAGGCAAACGGAATCACGATCACCGATTTGGATAGTGGCACGCTGTATCGTTTTGATTCCTATGGTTCCTTACAATCCATCACGAAAAAAAGCGGCTTTATGATTCAGATCAACCGCGATGCTTATGGGACCATTACTTCTTTGCGCGCAGGGGATAAAACGATTACCTTTCATTATAATAACCGCAAACTGGTCAGTGAAATTATCCTGCCGGGTGGTCAGAAAGCCAGTTATGAGTATGATAAAAACCGCAATTTAATCAAGTTCACCGATCCGCAAGGCAATACGGAACGCTATCAGTATGATGCCAATCATTTTCTTGTGTCGATCACTGATAAGAATGGGGTACAGAGTACAACAAACACTTATGATCGAGAAGGTCGGGTCATCGCGCAAACAGATGGCAACGGCAATGTATCTACCATGCGCTATGAGCCAAACAAAACGATTGTGACAAATGCGGATGGCAGTCAAGAAGTGTATCATTATGATGCAAACTATGATACAACAGCGATTGAAATCAACGGCGAACAAGATACCAGTTATACCTATGACAGTTATCGCAACATTACTTCCAAACAGGATAAAGAGGGAAATATCACTCGTTATACCTATGACAAAAGTGATCTGCGCACGATTCAATATCCGGATGGAACAAGTGAAGAATACCGCTATGATGCCAATCACAATATCATCTATCATCGTGATCGCGATGGACACGTTACCACAAGCACCTATCGTGGCAATTTACTGCTAAGCACAACAGATGATCAAAGCGGAACCACTACCTATACCTATGACACAAACAATCGCCTGATCCAAGAGCGTGATCCTTTCGGTGCGCAAAAAACATACGCCTACCAAGGCAATCTCGTCTCTGAGATCACATATGATAGCGGATTAAAGGAAACCTTTGCCTATGATGGTAATGGTAATGTCATCAAGGAAGGCGATAATCAAGGCAAGCAAATCACCTATGTATATCAGGCGAACGGCGCCATGATTCAAAAAAACTATCAGGATGGCACCAAGGAACAATGGAGTTATGATCCAAACGGTAATATCATCACCTACAAAGATCGCTTGGGAGGTGTGACACAGAATCGCTATGATCAAAACAACAATCTGATCGAGGCGCAAAAAGGAACACTACGAAACACAAAAGCATACAATGCGTTGAATCAACTGATCAAAGAAACAGATGAACAGGGTATCACGAAAACCTACACCTACGATGCACATGGCAATATGCAAAGTGAGATCGACGGCTATGGCAATGAGACCCGTTATGAATATGATGCGAACGATCATCTGATCAAAACGACAGATGCATGGGGCAATGAAGAAATCAATGTATATGAACAGGATAATCTGGTAAAAAGTATCACCAAAGAAGGTTTGGAAACGACTTATGAATACGATGCCTACAATCGTGAGATCAAACGCACACTACCCAATGGCGTGACGGAACGCAAGGAATATGATGGTCAATTCTTAAGCAAAGAATGGGATGGGAAAGGAAGCGAAACCAGCCATTTTTATGATGCACATGGACGTGAAATCAAAACGATCACTCGTTATGAGGACGGGGTAGAACAGATCAACGAAACCAAATATGATCGTTATGGCAATGTGATCGAAAGCAGTGTGAATGGAGTGAGCACAACTTATACCTACGATGTGTATCAGCGCCAAGTGACGACAACGGATGCATTAGGCCATACCACCCGCAAAGAATATGATTTGGATGGCAATGTAATCAAAGAAATAGATGCGCTGTCGCATGTAAAAAGCACGCAGTATGATGCGCTTGGCAATGTGATACAAACAAGTGATGCGAATGGAAACCAAGAGACAAAGACGTATAATAAGGAAGGAATGCTTATATCTGAGCGTGATGCGCTTGGGTATGTGACGACGTATGAGTATAATGATAAGGGACAGGTCGCAAAAATGATCGATCCCTATCAGCGCATGAGCGAATATCGCTATGATGCCTATGGGAATCAAATCGCAGTGATATTCGAGGGGACAACACTTGAAGAGAAACAATATGATGAATTTGGACGCGTAGTGTATGAAAAAAATACAAAAGAGGAGATGCATTATCGTTATGATGACTTGGGAAGAATCATCGAAAAAAGAAACGAGACAAGCGGACTCAGCAATTATACGGAATATGATGCATATGGGAATGTGGTGAAAGAATGGGACAGCGAGGGATTGACAACACGCTATGAATACGACGAGTATCAGCGCAAAATCAAAACCGAGGATGCATATGGCAGAATGGAAGAACTCACTTACGATGCACGAGATCATATCATTTCAACCAAGCAGTTTGACGGCAGTGTTATCACGAATACTTATGATGCGCAAGGAAATCTCATCGCAAGCAGCGATGCGTTGGGCAACATCACCACAAAAACATACAATGCGCTGAATCAGTTGATCAAAGAAGAAAGCGACACTCAGCAGAAAGAATACGAGTATGATGAAACAGGACGACAGACTGGTGTATATGACAAAGGACAAGGCACCAAGACGACATATCGCTATGATGCCAACGGAAACAACATCGAAACCATTGACCCATTGGGAAACAGCACCCAAACGCAGTATGATGCGAACAATCAAGTGATTGCCCGTATTGATGCGCTGGGAAATAAAACCACAAAAGTGTATGATGCGAACGGCAATGTGATTAAAGAAACAGACGCATTGGGAAATGTTAGGCAATATCAATACAATGCCTATGGTTTAATGGAATTGGAAGTGGATGAGCGAGGCTTTGAAACAACCTATACCTACGATGATGAACTGAACTTAATCAAAGTAAGCGATTCATTTGGCTATGAAGTAACCATGGAATACAATGAACATGGACAAAAAAGCAAAGAGATTGACCCTAATGACGGCGTAAAGGAATATCAATATGATGCTTATGGCAGAGTGATACAAGAAACAGAACCAAACGGTAAGACAACGACCAAGAAATACGATGCATTGGGCAATGTCATTGAAGAAACAAATGGTTCAAAAACAACCGTAAAGGAATACGATGAACTGGGAAGATTGGTAAAAACAAGCATCAATGGTGTGATAGAAAGTAAAAACACCTACAATGATCAAAATCAACTCATCATGAAACAAGATGCATTGGGAAATGAATCTATCTATCGCTATGATGCTTTAGGACGTGTCATTTATAGCGATGAAAAAGGATATATCACTCACAAAGAATATGATAAAAACGGCAGTTTAACCAAACAAATCGAGAATGAAACAAAAGTCAGCGAATATGCGTATGATAAAATGAATCGCTTAATCGAAACCAAAGTCAATGGAATTGTGACAATCCAAAAGGAATATGATGGCAATGGCAATGAAATCAGCGTATATGAGAAGGGCATTACAAAGAAAACAAGTTACGATCCATGTAATCGAATCGCTGAGATATCGCTGCCATCTGCGGACAATCCGGCGCAATACGTTGTCGTACAAGCATTTACCTATGATGAAAGCGGCAATCCCATCACGCAGAAAGATGCGTTTGGGGCGGTCATTGAACGCAAATATGACGCAAATAACAATCTCATTGAAGAAATTGATAAGAACGGTCATATCAATCAGTATGAATATGATGGTTTAAATCATTTGATTAAGGCACAGAATCACGATGAGCGCTATGTGACTTATACTTATGATGCGGCAGGGGATCAAATCAGAAAGACGATCAACCAAAAACATGCACAGTATACCTATAATGAGAACCATCAACTGATTGAGGAACAGGATGAGTATGGTTATACGAATCAGTATGAATATGATATGTTGGGTCATAAGACACAGTGGATCAAAAACAACGGCACAACGATTCATTACGTATACGATTCACTTGGCAATAAGATAGAAGAAAATGATATCAAATACACCTATGACAGCCAAAACAATCTGCTTACGGCAACCAATCATACAGGAACGATCACCAATACATACAATGCCTTCCAACAAAAAATATCTATTGTGGATCCAAATGACAAGGAAGTCACATATCGTTATGATGAAAATCAAAATCTGGTGGAAATCAACTATGCGGACCAAACAGTACAGTATACGTACGATGATCATGGCAATCAAACCCAAGTCATCAAAAACAATGAAATCATCGCAGAATATGAATACAATCATCGAAATGAACTCATAAAGCAGACACAAGGTGATATCATCAGCGAAATGAGTTATGATGACATGGGCAAAATCAAAGAGCGCATCATCAAACAAGGGGATGAAATTGTTTTCCATGCGGCTTATCGCTATGATGCGAATGATAATCTGATTGAGGAACGCATCAATGAAACAACCAATACGTATGCATATAATGCTTATGATGAATTGATTGAAAGCCATAAGCATATCAATGGAGAGGAGATCATAACCACATACCAATATGATCTTTATGGCAATCAAGTAACTCATTCTACCAAAGAAGGAACGAAAACATTCCGATATAACGAACAGAATCAAATTGAACGAATCGAAAGTAAAACAGGAATCACTTATCTTTCCTATGATGAAAATGGTAACTTAAGCAAAAAGATACACGAAGACGGACAAGTAGATGAATATCAGTATGATGAATGGGATCAGTTAGT
>JAAWON010000046.1 GCA_022799495.1 Erysipelotrichaceae bacterium
AACTGATTACCGATCCCAATATCAATGGTCATGTACGCAGCGATGTAAGCATGGGAGAGAGTGATCGCATCGTTACTTTGTCCACTTGTTCATTTGAAATCAACGATGAACCAAGTGATCGACGCTATTTGATGCATCTGAAACTGGTGCCATGGATCGGTCAGTATCAAGAAGATAATACCCAAGGTCCGACAGGACAATAAATAAGCAAGTGTTCTTCACTTGTAGAAAGAGCCTTTGAATCAAGTATCTATATCTCATGGTTAGCGTATGCACCATGGGATTTTTTGTATCACAATGAATGAGTTCGCATATCCTAAAAAGAGGGGTGATTCGCCCATGGATCGTTCATTTGAATGAAATAGGATGGATAGAAATAAAAAAAATAGCGCTTTGAATTGCCTACTTTGCCATCACTGATGTGGAAGCGGATGTACATGTTTCCTGATGAAGCGCATATATATTTATGAGGTGACTGCGCTCATGTTTACGAAAAAAAGTCGTTTACTGACTTGTGAAATATTGACCTTGGTGGCAATCGGAATCGTTATGATTGGTTCTTCCTCACGGATTTGGGCAGAAGCGAAATTTCAAGATCCCTTTTACTTTATGAAGCGGCAGGCAATATTTGCGCTGTTGGGCTGTTTTGTCATGTATGGGGCAAGCCGGATGGATCTTGTGAAACTGCGCCCTTATGCGAAGCGGCTCTACTTGTTATGTGTTGTGGCGCTGATATTGGTTTTGATTCCGGGATTGGGCGTGGCGCGTAATGGCAGCCGCAGTTGGTTTGGCGTTGGCAGTTTTCTGATTCAACCTTCCGAGTTTTTTAAACTTGCCATCATTATGTATGTATCCGATTATTTGGCAAAACGCTATCGCGTAAAACAATTCAAGCATGATTTATTGTATCCGGCCTGCTTAACCATGCTGGGATTTGGCTTAATTCTATTACAGCCGGACTTTGGTAGCGGGATTGTGATGGTGTGCAGTATT
The DNA here is from genome assembly GCA_022799495.1 of Erysipelotrichaceae bacterium. Lineage (GTDB taxonomy): Bacteria > Bacillota_I > Bacilli_A > Erysipelotrichales > Erysipelotrichaceae > C-19. Next base: position 994 of record JAAWON010000046.1, read on the forward strand.
GTGGTGATTGTATTGGCGGCGGATTCACCACTGAAATACTTTGTGCGATTGGGCCTGTTAGGGGCGAGTGGCTTGGGGGTGTTGATCTTATCAGCGCCTTATCGTTTGGCTCGTATCACCAGTTTTATCAATCCTTGGGCAGATCCGCTTGGTTCGGGATTTCAGATTATTCAATCGCTGTTTGCGATTTCACCGGGTGGAATATTAGGGGTTGGTTTCGATCAGAGTATGCAAAAACATTTCTATCTGCCGGAACCGCAAACGGATTTTATCTTTGCGATCTTTGCGGAGGAATTTGGCTTTATCGGTTGTGTGTTGTTAATTTTATTGTTTCTGCTTGTCATATATGAGGGGATGAAAATCGCCCTGCATTGTGGGGATACCTATTTGTGTTATATGGCAATCGGCTTGACATCGCTGTTTGCGATTCAGGTTATGATCAATCTAGGTGTCGTTGTTGGCTTGTTTCCCGTAACCGGTATCACACTTCCCTTTATCTCCTATGGCGGCAGTTCGTTGCTAGTTATGATGGGGTCAATGGGGCTGTTGATGAGCATTGCCAATCATACGCAAAAATAAAAGGGAAAGACTATTTTTTCGGCAGGGAAACTGGTATAATAATAAATAAGGAGTGATCGGATGAGACTGTTGATCGTGACCGGGGGAACCGGCGGACATATCTATCCAGCGCTGGCACTTGCCGAAGCGGCTAAACAGCGTTATCAGGATTTGGAACTTATGTTCATCGGCAATGATGATCGCATGGAGGCAACGCTCATTCCACAGGCGGGATATGCATTTACCCCCCTGCATACAAGTGGCTTTACCAAAGGGTTGGCTCATAAGGCGAAAGCGGCTGCGCAGATGATGAAAGCGCGCACGCAGGCAAAAAAAATCATAAAGCAATGGAAGCCGAATTTGGTGATCGGATTTGGCGGTTATGTGAGTGCGCCGGTGATTATGGCCGCCCACGCGCTGCATATTCCAACCATGATTCATGAACAAAATTCGATTGCCGGTGCCAGCAATCGCTTCGCGTCACGCTGTGCGGATGGCATTGTTATTTGTTATGAACGTTTATTTGATACATTTGATCGCAATAAGACACGATTGTTAGGCAATCCACGAGCCAGCAGTGCCCTTGCAGTACCCTTTAATGAAGCATATTTTCATTCTTTGGGACTAAAGAAAGACAAACCGCTGATTTTAGTGGTCATGGGTTCTCTTGGTTCAACCAGCGTCAATGCGCTGATGTGTGAGGCTCTGCCAAAGATCAATTCAGCGTATCAGATCTTGTTTGTCTGTGGAAAAGGCAATCAGCGTGAAGTAATGAAACAATTGCCGAAACAAAGCAATCTACATGTGGTGGAATATGTATCGCAGTTGGAAATTATGGAACAGGTAGATTTGATCATCTGCCGGGCAGGAGCGACCACAGCGGCGGAAATTACCGTAACAGGCACACCGGCGATTATCATTCCATCGCCCTATGTAGCCCACAACCATCAGTATTATAATGCACAGGTGCTTGCACAGCACAAGGCAGCCTTTTTAATTGAAGAAAAGGATTTGAATGCGACGATACTGAATGAAAAGATAGAAACAATTATGAATAACTCCAAACTTCGTGCGCAGATGCGTGCGGCAGCTAAGGAATTGGGCTATCCCAATGCCGCAACGGATATATTAAATTGGATTGATGAAATGAAAAGGTGAAATACATGGAATTGGAACAACAACTGGCCGCATACGGTGATGTGGAACGCAATGAATCACTGGCAAAGCATACAACATTTCGCATCGGCGGCAGCTGTGCGTATCTTGTCTATCCCAAGAATCAGATCGCATTGATGCGGATCTTGGAAATTGCCAAACAGGCGAACATGCCTTGCAAATTGCTTGGCAAAGGCAGTAATCTGTTATGTAGTGATGAAGTGTATCCGGGCATTGTTTTATGCTTGGATCGCTATATGAATGAGTTTTATTTTGAAGAAGATGGTACCTGTGTGGCACAGGCCGGATGCAGTATTATCCTGCTTGCCCATGAGGCGATGAAGCGATCACTGAGCGGCTTGGAGTTTGCGTGTGGCATCCCCGGCACATTAGGTGGAGCGATTTTTATGAACGCCGGTGCCTATAAGGCAAGCATTTCTGATCTCTTGCACAGTGTATTGGTGCTGCGCAACGGGGATTGTACTTGGATGGATGTAGCGGATCTGGCGTATGGTTATCGTACTTCTCGTTTTCAACAGGAACGTGATTGGATTATTGTGGGTGCGAAATTAAAACTTATAGAAGGCGATCAAAATGAAATCCGTGAGTTAATGGATTCACGCCGGAAACGTCGCATGGCAACGCAGCCGCTGGATCAACCCAGTGCCGGCAGTATGTTTCGCAATCCGGAAAGTGCCTTTGCATGGGAATTGATTGATCAAATCGGTTATCGCGGCAAGCGAATTGGGGGTGCGATGGTTTCAGAAAAGCATCCTAATTTCATCGTAAATGCGGATCATGCGAGTGCCGCTGATGTGGCTGCGCTTGTTTGCGAAATCCAACAGAAGGTCAAAGAGCGCTTCAAAATTGAGCTGCGCACAGAAGTGGAGCGATTTAATTGGAAGAATTAAAGGAAATTCTGTATGATGATGTAGAACAGAAGTTCATTGAATTACAGGATCGCAAGAAAAAACGTAAGATTCGCTGGCAGCGGGTCAGGCGCATTGTTCTCATTGTGCTTGGCGCGCTGGGGCTGCTTTATTTTTCCTCGCCTTCTTCCAAGGTACAGTCTTTAAGTGTCAGCGGCAATACATATTATAGTGATGAGGAATTATGGGAAATGGCGCATTTGTCCTATGAGACGCGCTATGTATTGATGCCAAAGTTTCTGATTGCTTGGAATTTGGAAAAGCAGGAACTCATGGATCATGTGGATGTGATTAAAAATTGGCAGGGTGCCATTCATGTTGAAGTGAGCGAAAAAAAGATTTTGGGTAGTGTTGTTGATGAGGATGGCGTTGCTTATGTGATTGTATGCGGCAAGCCATTTGAGAAAATTGCTGTTGATGAAGCACATCTATCCACCTTGGTTCACTATCCAAAACTCGGTGCGTTTGACGATGAAAATCTTCAGCTGCTTGTGGATGCATTCAGTGTGGATAAGCGTGAGGTTTCCTCAGAATTGATTGCGATGATCTCGGAGATACAGCCTTATGAGCGCAGTTATGATGCACATATGGTAAAACTGATCATGCAGGATGGCAATACCTTGTATTCATCCTATGACGGCATTCCCTTATTGAATGATTATAAACAAGTGCTGCGTTCTTCCAGTAAAACTCATGTGTGTTTAGAACTGGATGAGACCAATGCCAGCATCTATGAGAGTGATTGTGATAAAAAATAGGATCAAGCGAAATGGAAAACTGATTGATTCATTGGATTGGATTGGATGTGCATCATCGGATACAATAAGAACGATGTGATTGAAACAACAGATTGAAAGCAGATCAAGCAAACAGTGGATGCGCAGGCCCTTTAAATAGTGGTAATTTGGTAGATACTTCCAAACATGGCTAGGGGAATGTGTTCATCAGCGCTTGGAAAAACATCGGGAAAAATTTGCTTTCTGATGCGGATATCGGTATAATTATAAAATATGAGGAGGTATATTATGTCAATTACGAAAAGTACCCAATACGGCAATATCAATATTTCCATTGATGCGATCGCTACATTAGCAGGTGGCCTAGTCAGTGAATGTTATGGCGTTGTCGGTATGGCTTCCCAAAAGTTGGTGAAAGACGGCATTGCCGAACTATTGAAAAAAGAAAACTATTCACGCGGCGTTGTGGTCAGGGAAAAAGATGGACAGTTGGAACTGGATCTATATATTATTGTATCTCATGGCATTAAAATTTCTGAGGTTGTGCTAGAGGTACAGAAAAAAGTGAAATATATGATGGAAAAATCTCTGGAATTGGATTTCAATGTGATCAATGTCTATGTCCAGGGTGTGAAAGCAATGAAATAGGAGATGGACTATGGACACGATCAATGGTGCGCTGTTTCAGCAGATGCTGGAAAGCGGTGCGAATAATTTAAACAATAAGTTTCCTGAAATCGACGCATTGAATGTATTCCCGGTTCCGGATGGGGATACGGGAACTAACATGTCATTGACATTCAGTGCCGGTGTGAAAGACGCAAAGGCGTGCACAAGCAATGAAGTCGGCGAAATCGCCAAAGTGCTGTCCAAAGGATTGTTGATGGGAGCGCGTGGTAATTCCGGTGTAATCACATCACAGATTTTCCGTGGCTTGGCGCAAGGTTTGGAAGGAATCGGCGAGGTTAATGGCTTTCAGTTAGCCAATGCGTTGGTGAATGGTTCTCGTGTGGCTTATAAGGCAGTCATGCGACCGGTGGAAGGAACGATTTTGACGGTAATCCGTGAAGCGGCTGATTATACGTTTGCTTATGCTTCGCAAACAAGCAATGTAACTTGTATTCAGGTGATGGATAAGATGGTAGAGGAAGCCATCGCTTCCTTGAAGCGCACACCGGACTTATTACCGGTGTTAAAAGAAGTCGGTGTTGTGGACAGTGGCGGCGCCGGTTTGGTTACGATTTTGCAGGGCTTCCAATCTGCATTAAAAGGCGAGGTCATTGCCAGTGCCGCAGTGAAGGAAAACGTTCAAACAGCCGGTGCAGCCGTGGAAAATGATGAATTTGGCTATTGTACAGAATTTATCGTGCGTTTGGATGAAGCACAGAGTGCTTCATTTCAAGAGGATGCACTGCGAGATGCGCTGGCACAGATTGGTAACTCCATTGTCTGTGTTCAAGACGAGGATATTGTCAAGGTGCATGTGCATACTTTAACGCCCGGTGAAGCGCTGAATTTGGGCCAGCGTTATGGTGAGTTTATCAAACTGAAAATTGAAAATATGCAGGAGCAGCATGAAAATATCTTAACCGGTGCTGCCCAAAAGGAAACACAGGAGCCAAAGCAACAGGAGCGCTCACCATATGCGATCATTACGGTTGCCGCAGGTGAAGGCTTAGCGAATATGTTCAAAGAACTGCGCGCAGATATTGTGATCAGCGGCGGTCAAACGATGAATCCATCGACAGAGGATTTTGTGGAGGCAATCAAACAAGTGAATGCTGAGCATATCTTCATCCTGCCCAATAATTCCAATATCGTACTGGCGGCGCAACAGGCCGCAGCGGTAATGGAAGATGAGGCGATCCATGTTATTCCATCTAAGACAATCCCACAGGGGATCAGTGCATGTATTCTGTTTAATCCAGATGTGGATGCAGCAACAAATATAAGTGAAATGAGCGATGCCATCGCAAATGTAAAAACCGGTCAGGTGACTTATGCGATCAAAGATACAACCTTTGAGGGCATGGAAATCAAAGCCGGTGACTACATGGGGATTAAGGAAAAAGATATTGTTGTTTCTACACAGGATATGCAGGAAGCAACCAAGACATTGGTGGATGCGTTGGTAGATGAGGAAAGTGAGATTGTGACTTTAATCTATGGCGAAGGTGTGAATGAGAAAGCCGCTAAAGAAATCTCATCTTATATTGAAACACGCTATGGTGTAGAGGTAGAAGTCAACTGTGGTGAACAGCCAGTATATTCCTACATTATTGGTGTTGAATAGTGCTAGTCATAATTTAGATTTATGATGCAATATGAAAGCTCGATGCGATCGGGCTTTTTGTTTTGGCAATATAAAATAGGGAGTGCTTTAAAAGACTTTTAAATTAATTAATTATAAAACTTTAAAAAGTCTTGACAATTGTTTTGTAAGCGGTTACAATGAAATTAGAAATAAACTCATGAAGCATATGGGTGATTGTTAGTCAAATGAAATAGATAAAACGACTGGTGAAGCCTTTGATCCAAGTAGTATGCATAGTTAGATTAGTACTCCATATGATTATACTCAGCCAGCAGCTTGTAGAACATTATTAAGTAAATATCCTTATTAAATGTTAGGAGTCGAGATTTATGAGAAGTAATAAAACCAAGATCATCTTTTATATTTTTGGGATTCTTACTGTCATAAATTTTATTGTTATATATTGTGTGATACCATCGAAATATAGAAATTTTATGGATTATGATTATCAAATGCATTATACAGATCATGTGATTATAACAATGGAGGAACTAGGCTATGAGAAACATTTTGTATTATCCGCTGAATATAGAGATCAAACGGAGTTTGGCAGTTGGTATGAAATAGAAATTGCGAATGAGGAGGGTGATCCAATACATGATGGATACATGCGATTTCAAGTAAGCATCTGTGATGTCGATCATGATCATGATATAGATGCTGTGCTTCGTGAATATATGACAAAAAAGAAGGATGACAGTACGCAATCATATGGAGAAGGTCATATCAATCTTATCGGACATGCTTGGAATGAAGAAAATATCTTTGCATATTACGTAGATATGAGTGATACGTTTTCCAACGTGGAAAAGGCGTATGCCCTATATGATATGGAGCATATACCTAAAAATCCATATTATTTAAACAATATCTTTTTGGTAAAAGATCAAAGAATCGTTTGTTTTGCTTATTTGGTAAATAGTGATTTTACCTTAAACGATGAACGGATAGCGGTCATCGAATCATTGTTTGAAAGGGAAATCAAATGATGATGTAGGAATAGGGCAAAGTATCCATTCCTATATGGCTAGGAAAAATGAATCATATATACACTGTTTTGAATGGCCAAAAAGAAAATCCATATCGTTTGATTTGATTTCGGTTGACTTATCAAAAATAAATGATATGATTCTATCATTCAATCAAGAGGAGGGCTTAGCATTGAATGATCAAGTAATGGTTTTTCAGTTGGAATTATTGTTTCGGCTTGTGCTTGCTTGTATTTGTGGTTTTATCATCGGATATGAGCGTAAGGCTCGTTATAAGCCGGCGGGCGTAAAAACGCATACGATTGTGGCATTGGCGTCTGCGCTGATGATGATTGTATCAAAATATGGCTTCGGTGATGTGATGGATTATGATGCGGCAAGGGTGGCGGCACAGGTAGTGTCCGGTGTGAGTTTTTTAGGAGCCGGCATCATCATCAAAAAGAATCAAAATGTCGAAGGGTTAACGACTGCGGCTTTGATATGGGGTATGGCCGGTATTGGTCTTGCGGTTGGTGCCGGTATGTATGTGGTTGCTTTGGGCGCAACAGCACTTTATCTGATTGTGAGTTGGTTGATTCGCCATGTCGAACATAGGCAAACGCAAAATCATGCGTCTTATCGCTTAACGATAACATCCATGGATTGCTTAAAGAAATTGTTGAGTGAGGAAGGCCATCTTGTATCTTACAGTGTGGAAAAAAGCGAAGCACAGCGTATTGCCGTGCGTGTTATGCTTGTATTTGCGAATAATCCGCAGAAAGATGCATGGGAAAGTGGTATCTTGGCGAATGAGGATATCATCAGTTTTGAACAATTATTATAAGGGCACCTCATTGTGTGTCCTTTTTCTTTTTCCATCCGTTGTGTATGAAACTCATATATACATATGAGAAAAATAAATGCAATCGGCAGATTGGGAAAGTTGGAAAAAGCATTGTAATCCGATACGAACTATTGTATGATATGCCATAGATAGAGGATGCAGAGGAGTGTTCGCTTTTAGGGGATAATACATGTAAAAACGGAGGCATGAAAATGATACAAACACGCTTAAAAACAGAATTTTCACAACTGTTTCAAACGCAGGCAGATGCAGTTTACTTTTCACCGGGCAGAGTAAATTTGATTGGGGAGCATACGGACTATAATGGTGGAATGGTGTTCCCTTGCGCCATTACGATCGGAACATATGCAGCAATCAAGCCTCGTAAGGATCGCCGGCTGCGCTTGTTTTCCAATAATTTTAAAGAAAAAGGTATGATTGAGATATCCTTAGACCACTTGATCTATGAGGAAAAGGATGCATGGGCAAACTATGTGAAAGGTGTTCTTGCCTATATTGAACAGGCAGGTAACTCACTTCCCTATGGATTTGATTTGCTTGTGGAGGGAAATATACCAAGTAGTTCCGGGTTATCCTCCAGTGCTTCTTTAGAGGTGTTGATCGCAGTGATCGCAAAGGATCTCTATGATTTGTCGTTAGATCCGATTACGTTGGTACAACTATGCCAAAAGGCAGAAAATGAGTTCATTGGTGTGAACTGCGGTATTATGGATCAATTCATTATCGCGATGGGAAAAGCGGAACATGCGCTTGCTTTGGATACGGCTACGTTACACTATCGACATGTGCCGATTGTGCTGGGAGATTATCGCATTGTGATTATGAATACAAACAAGCCGCGGGAACTGGTGGATTCTAAATACAATGAACGCCGCGCGGAGTGTGAGGCTTCCTTAAAAGAATTACAACGAAAGACAGCAATTTCACATCTTTGTGATCTAAGTGTGGAACAATTAGCAACGTATCGACATCTGATTCAAGATGAACTGCGTTACCATCGAGTACGGCATGCTGTGAGTGAACATGCCCGGGTGAAAGAAGCCATGGAGGCTTTAACACAGAATGAATTGGAGCGTTTTGGTAAATTGATGAATGCCTCGCATCAATCATTACGGGATGATTATGAGGTCAGCGGCAAGGAACTGGATGCCTTGGTGAGCAGTGCATGGAAACAGGCAGGAGTGCTTGGTGCGCGTATGACCGGAGCGGGATTTGGCGGCTGTGCGATCGCTTTGGTTCATGAACAGGCCTTGGATCACTTTATGAGCGAGGTTGGAAATGAGTATTTGAATGAGATTGGTTATCCTTGTGCATTTTATGTTGCGCAGGTGGGAGATGGAGCCGGGAGGATTGCATAATGCTGGAACGAGAAATCAGCGAATTGCTGGGGTATGGTTTGCGTGAGGGGATATTGAATAGTGATAATGAAATTTATGCACGCAATCGCCTATTGCATATCCTGCATCTGAATGAATGGGATGAAACACAGGTGCAGGTGCAGGGAATGGAGCTTACAGAAATCTTGAAGCGCCTGTTGGATTATGCCATTGCGAAACATTTGATTTTGGATACGCAAAACAGCCGAGATCAGTTTGATTCCCAGTTGATGGATGCGCTCATGCCTCTGCCTTCAGAGGTAATCCTAACATTTCGCAGTTATTATATGGAATCACCACAGAAAGCAACGGACTACTTCTATCATCTGAGCACTGCCAGCAATTATATTCGTTTGGATCGTCTGCGCAAAGATGTTAAGTGGACCTGTGATACATCGTATGGTACATTGGACATTACGATCAATATGGCCAAACCGGAAAAAGATCCACGCGATATTGCCAAGGCAAAGGAAGTTTCTGACAAGCAATATCCGCAATGTGCGCTTTGTCGGGAAAATGAGGGATACAGCGGTGATGCACTCCATGCGCCACGTCAAAACCATCGTTTGATTCCCATTCAACTACGCGGGGAACGCTGCTATATGCAGTACTCTCCATATTCCTATTATCAGGAACACTGTATTATCTTGAATGAAAAGCATGTGCCGATGCAGATCAATGCGGATACCTTTTTGCGGCTGCTTGGGTTTGTGAATTTGTATCCTCATTATTTTATCGGTAGTAATGCCGATTTACCGATTGTCGGAGGCAGTATTTTATCACATGATCACTATCAAGGCGGCCGTTACCATTTTGCGATGGAAAAGGGTGAGCAGCTGGATACATTCATCTCCTCACAGTATCCGCAAGTCACTTATGGTAGGGTGAATTGGCCGCTGTCGGTGATTCGTGCAAGCAGTGAAGATTTATTTGCCTTGGCATCGTTTTGTGAAAAGGTGCGTAGTGCATGGGCGAATTATGCGGATCCTGCATTGGCTATTTTGCCTTATACAGACAATACGCCGCATAATACGATTACTCCAATTGCACGAATGCGCAAGGGCCGCTATGAGATGGATTTGGTACTGCGCAATAATCGCACCAGTGAACAGCGTCCTTTGGGCATCTTCCACCCGGCGCCAAAGTGGCACCACATTAAGAAAGAAAACATCGGCTTAATTGAGGTGATGGGCTTGGCTGTTTTACCTGCTCGCTTAAAAAAGGAACTGGAGGAATTGGCGTTGTGCCTGCGTCATAATAAAACACTACCATCTCATTTAGAGGCACATAAAGACTGGTTTGCCCACTTACAGAAACACTATCCGGCCAATGCGGATTGGGAGAATATTCTGCAAAAAGAAGTGGGTGAGATCTTCACCCATGTACTAGAGGATGCCGGAGTATTCAAACAGGATGAGGCCGGACAAGCAGGTTTTCTTCGCTTTTTGCGAAACTTAGAAACGAAGGGATCACATGGAAACGATACAGGAATATACACTGGATAATGGCATACTGCGCTTAACTGCAATCAACTACGGTGCTTGTATCACCGGTATTTATGTGCCGGATCGCAAGGGAAAACGCGAAAATGTTGTTGCCCGTTTTGCGCAACTTTCTGATTATGTCACGCAAAGTGGTCCTTATTTGAATGCGGTTGTGGGGCCTTATGCGGGGCGTATTGCCTATGGTCACTCTCCGCTTTCTCCTCATTCACTATCTATCAACTGTGGCAAGCATCATTTGCATGGTGGCATCAGTGGTATCTCTATGCGTTATTTTCAAGTAAAACAGTATCCTAATCGCCTTTGTTTCAGTTTATGTGCCGAACATGAACAGGATGGATATCCCAGTGGTACGTATCATTATGAAATCGAATATCGCTTGGATCAGGATGCATTGATCATCACCCTACATGCGACACCACCTGCGCCTTCCTTATTATCTATGACGAATCATTTATATTTCAATTTAGCGCCATCAGATAAAAGTGACATCTGGGATCATGCGCTGCGTCTTGATGCCACTCACAGAGGGCGTATCCATGCGGATGGACACCCCTGTGAAATTGTGGCAATTCAAAAACAAGATCCTTATGACTTCAAAACCTTATGTAAAATCAGTGAACGATACAATAAAGAAAATGAAGAATTGGCGATCACCAATGGCTATGATACGCCTTTCCTTCTGGGAAAGGATGGGGTGACGCTTTATCATGCGCAAAGCGGCCGTTGTATGGATATCACCGGTGATGCGCAGAGTGTTGTCGTCTATACTGCGAATGCTTTTGATGAAACACTTTGTTTGAATGAAGGACAATGCGGCCAACCTCATCGTTTTATCGCCTTGGAACTTCAGCGCTTTCCCAATGAAAGCAATCTCATGGATCATCCGCAAGCGTGTTTATTTGATGAAACACATCCTTTCCATCAGGTCACAACGTATCGCTTTCACACTCAAGATCCAGAATAAGAAAAAGGATCTGTTTGATTGATTCAATAAAACGTGGATAAAGTATCTAAATGAGCACAACGAAAGGAGAAGCCTATGCGGATTCAAGCCATCGCACCAGAGGAATTAGAAGCTGCGGCGAAAGCAGCGTTTCAAGCGTATGAAATTGAAATCAGTGAATCGGATCTGTTTCTCAAAGGCAGAATTGCGGGACAATATCAGGCTCCATGGTATGATCATGATTTTTATATCAGTACCGAATATGTATATGAGGATCGCATGGTCAATGGCAATCAGACACGTTATAAAGTTGCGATGCCATGCGTATTGTTAAAAAAAGATCGCTATGAAGTTGTCTATGATTATCAAGATCGCTATTATGTGGCATACCTTGAACAGGACAAAATTTGTTTCTGTTCCTATCATGAAATGCTGGAACGCTTGAATGAGACAACCACACTGATCAAAGAATTGATTCCCGTTTAAGCGGGAATCAATTTTTTTGTATCTTTAAACTGAATCCATAGTAAAAGGCGTCGGAATAGGGGAGATCCGGCGCCCTTTACCAAAATTATAGGGGATAGAATGAAATACGTAAATTAGGGATAGTTATTAGGGGATTATTTACGTATCGGCAAGCTCTATGATTTCTTGCCTGCTTAAAGTATACCGTAAGGAAAACGCGGAAATTGTCGAACGGTGACAGGCATACAATAATTTTTTTATTTTGTTTTGCATGTCCATGAAGCGTATAGAATCTATGTATACGCGATGAAAGCCGGAACTTTCGCTGTGCGAATCATGATGTGAAAAAGTTCGTAAAGTGAAAAAGTAAGTTCCACATCAAAAGGACGAAAATAAAAAGGTGGAAAACAGTGTTACAGGAACGATAAACAAAGAGAAATAGAGTAAT
>JAAWON010000007.1 GCA_022799495.1 Erysipelotrichaceae bacterium
ACAGAAGTTAAGCGTTCCAGCGGCGATAATAGCCGATCGAGCATCGGTGAAGGTAGCACATGGCCGTCTATTTAGACTCAAGCAATTGAGTCTTTTTTTTATTTTCTTTTCCTTCTTTTTTCTTTGATTTTATGGTTCGTTGTTTTCGCACATGTTCCTTTTACTCTCTTTTTCATTTCCTTATTCCTTAAAGTAAGGTATAATTATAGCCAAAGGTTCAGGTGATTGGATGAAGGAAAAGGTATTATTGGGTTTATCCGGTGGTGTAGATTCTGCCGTTGCCGCATATCTGTTAAAAGAACAGGGCTATGATGTGACATGTGCTTTTATGCGGAACTGGGATGCCTATGCGAATAATGATATACTGGGAAATCCTACGATTCAGGAAGATGTATGCCCGCAGGAACAGGATTATATGGATGCCATGGCGGTCGCTGAAAAATTGCAATTGCCATTGTTGCGCGTGGATTTTATTAAGGAATACTGGGATTCTGTTTTCTCTGTATTTTTAAAAGAATATGCACGAGGTCGTACCCCTAATCCTGATATCCTTTGTAATAAACACATTAAATTCGATGCTTTCTTTCGCTATGCGCAAGCACAAGGCTTTACTACAGTTGCAACCGGTCATTATGCACGAGTATCGCATGGAGAAAGCGAGAGCGTATTGTTAAGAGGAAAGGATGCCAATAAGGATCAGACCTATTTTCTATGTGAAATCGCGCAAGAGGCTTTGGCACACACACTGTTTCCTATCGGTGAATTGGAGAAGCATGAGGTGCGTGAGATCGCAACACGCTTACAGTTGGATAGTGTGGCACAGAAAAAGGATTCTACCGGTATTTGTTTTATCGGAGAGCGTAACTTTCGCCAGTTTCTGCATAATTATCTGCCGATGCAGGATGGCGATATTGTGGATATCGTGACACGCAGTGTGATTGGCAGACATCAGGGCGTTTTATACTATACCATCGGTCAGCGTAAAGGATTGGGAATTGGCGGAACAAAGGGACCGTGGTTTGTGGTCGGCAAAGATGTGGCACAGAATATTCTTTATGTCACAAGCGGCAATGACAAGGAATGGCTGTTATCCACAAGCTGTATTGTGACTGAGACCAACTGGTTTTCTGCCGATAAGCCACAGGGATCCTATGCATGCACTGCTAAGTTTCGCTATCGTCAAAAGGATGAAGCGGTTGTGCTTCATTTTATAGATGAGGCAACACTCTTTGTACAATTTGCGCAGCCAATCAGTGCGGTGACCGCAGGCCAACAGGCAGTGTTTTATCAAGGAGAAGTCTGCCTTGGCGGCGGAGTAATTGATGAAGTATTTGACGGTGACATTTCAACGACGCAGAAATTGAAACAGCAGGTGGAACAATGAAACGGGTAATGAGTGAGCGTTGTCCGCTTTCCTTTCTTCGTATGGTATTATTGGTGCTTAATTATTTCCTGGGATATAATTACCTCTATCCGGCATGGATGATTCATATAACCAAATGGCTGGATCCGATGGCCCGCAGTGTCCCTGCGTGGCTTCAATTATCCGTGTATGTGTGGATGATCGCATCAAGTGTCATTTTGGCTTTTCCTTTATGGAAAGAGGGGATATCTGCGCTGAAACGGCTGCGGTTTACATTATTGTGGATTGCCTTAGGACTCATGGGTGCTTATTATGTTTGTGCCATCTTTTTGAATGTTCTGCTTGCGCTGCTCAGTGATACAGCTATGAGCGCAAACCAACAGGAGGTCATTACTGCTGCGCAGATTCATCCCTTTGTGACCTTGTTTTCAACGTTAATTTATGCCCCAATTGTGGAGGAAACACTATTTCGCGGCGTATTCTATCGTGCACTGCGCCCCTATATGCGCCCTGTTTTTGCGGCGTTGATCAGTGTAGCGATGTTTTCCTTTATCCATGTGATGAATGCCGTATTCAGCGGACAATTAAGTGAGTTGATTTTTCTTTTGCCTTATGGATTGATCGGATTGTTTTTGGTCATTGCCTATGAGGTCAGTGATACAATCTATGGAAGTATTCTGTTGCACTTTATCAATAACGCGATTGCATATTTATTTCTGTTCATATCTTAGGGGGTCACAATGGAAACGATTAAATTACAAGCAAGTTTTTTACTGATGATCTTTCATAACGAGCATAATGGATACAGCGTCGCTCGTTTTGTGAGTTATGATAAACAGGAGAAGGAATTTACTGCGACCGGTATCATGGGTGAACTACAAGAAGATCAGGTTTATGATCTCTATGGCCACTATGAGGAACATCCTCGTTATGGGATGCAGTTTCAATTGGAGCGCTATGAGAAAACAAAGCCCAATGATGTGAATTCACTGGTACGCTATTTCTCTGGTCCTTCCTTTCCTGGGATTGGCAAGAAGTTAGCTGAACAGATTGTCACGACACTGGGCGAGGATGCGATTACTCGTATCTTGGAAGATGCGGATGTCTTATTGCCTATTCGCGGGTTGAGTGAAAAAAAACGCTTGATGATTGTGCAGGGGGTTAGTGAACTTTCCGATTTGGATGACAGTGTTGTATTTTTCATGCGATATGGATTTTCGCCGCAGTTAATTGCCAAACTACAAGCAATTTATGGGGAACAGGCAGTTGCGCTCATCAAAGAGAATCCATATCGTATGGTTGCCGAGGTGGATGGAGTTGGTTTTGTGAGTGCGGATAAAATGGCTCGCTCACTTGCGTTTGCGCAGGATCACCCTTACCGCATCAAAGCGGCAGTACTCTCTGCGGTTTTATCTGTATGCATGAGCAGTGGGGATACTTATACAGATCGCGAGAGTGTCTTGCGGGAGGTGCGTCGTACCTTGGGAATGGAGCCAAGTGACTTAGAGGCGATTTTAGAGGAACTTTCGCATGAACGTAATCTTCGCTTGGAAGAAGATCGCATTTATCATCACTCGCAATATGATGCGGAGCGCGGGATCGCTGCCTTTTTGGCTCGTTTCCCATATCAGAAATTAAATGAGCCTACTCAAGCATTGGATGAAGAAATCGCCCAGTTGGAAACAAGCGATCATATTGTATATGAGGATAAGCAGAAACTGGCAATCGAAATCTTTTTTAAAGAGTCGTTTGCGCTGATCAGCGGTGGCCCCGGTACCGGTAAAACAACGATTGTCAAGGGGATTGTGCAGTTGGCGCAAAAATTATATCCACAAGCTGTCATTGCCCTGTGCGCACCTACCGGTCGCGCCGCAAAGCGTTTGTCACAACTTTCTGATGGCACGGCTACTACCATTCATGCTTTACTCAAATGGGATTTGGAAAGCAATCGTTTCACCAAGGATGAACGTGATCCGTTGGATGTGGATATTTTGATTGTGGATGAATTTTCTATGGTGGATGCTTGGGTGTTCTATTCTTTATTGAAAGCGAGTGCGAATGTTTCTAAAATACTGTTAATCGGTGATAAGGATCAACTTCCCAGTGTTGCGCCCGGATGCGTATTGCAGGATTTAATCGAAAGTGCATGTTTTCCAACCATTTTCCTAGAAAAGATCTTTCGTCAAAGCGAAGGCAGTGATGTGGTTGCGTTGGCGCATGAGATTAAGGAAGGATCTGTTACTACATTAAAACAGGCAAAGGATGTGGCTTTTTTCGCCTGCGCTGCGCATGAGGTATGTGCACGAACCGTTCAAATTGTGGAAAGTGCATATGAGAAAGGGTATGATAATCGCGATATCCAAGTATTAGCGCCAATGTATAACGGTGTGGCCGGGATTGATGCCTTAAACCACGCCCTACAAGCAGTGATGAATCCACCTGCGACGCATAAGCGAGAACTGCGCATCGGCTATCGGCTATTTCGCGAGGGAGATAAAATCCTCCAGTTAAAGAATCAGCCGGATGATGATGTATACAATGGAGATATCGGTGTGATTGAGGAAATCATTTATGCCAATGAGGATATTCATAAACAAAATCGCATCATTGCCAATTTTGATGATGTTATTGTAGAGTATAGCAAAGATGCGATCTATCATATCACCCATGCCTATTGTACTTCCATTCATAAGGCGCAGGGCAGTGAATATGCGATTGTCATTATGCCCTTGGTTTTACAATATCGCCATATGTTAGAACGACGCTTATTCTATACCGGTGTCAGTCGAGCAAAGCGCTCACTGGTGCTGCTGGGGGAACAGGACGCTTTATATCAAGCGGTTCACGCGACCTCCTATCATATGCGTAAAAGTACCCTGAAAACAAGAATACAGGCAGTATTTGCCAATACACAGGACGCATAATCGCACTGGGATGTCACATACTATTCTCAGGATAGGAGTGATACGATGAACAAGTATATGATGGCAGCGCTCTTAGGCTTTGCGGCCGGCATGTATATCGGCTTTGAAAAAGAAGATGAGCTTCATGAACTTTGTCGCCAGGGTGAGCGCACCAAAAAGAAAGCAGTCCGCAAGATGCACAAAGCATACGATACGATGTGCGATTGTATGGACATGGACTAAACCCCGCATGCGGGGTTTTCCTTTCTTTTCATCATGAAACAACATTGGCAGCGATTTGTTCGCTATTCCCTGCTTGCCCTTCCTTGTCTGCTTGCTTGCCTGTTGGCAATTTTGCTCAGTAAGCAACTTGCGCTATTTGAACGTCTTGTATCCTTGTATCATGCCTTGTTTCCTTTATTTGGCGGCATTGTTATTGCTTTTTTATTACAGCCGATTATTGATCGTTTGGCTGAACATATGCAATTTAAAAGTGCGGTCGTACTGGTTTATATCGGCATTTTAGCGGCCGGTGCACTGCTTTTGGTACTGCTGATTCCTACCTTATATCAGCAGATTGTAGATTTCGTGTCCCTTTTGCCGGCATGGATCGAGCGCGGCAAACAGTTTTTATATGAACATCATATTGTGTTAGAACAATTTTCTGATTATGAGGACAGTTTTATGAAGGATGGCACCGAATTGATCATCACTTCTTTGCGAGATTTTTTTGATTCGGCAGTGAAGTATGGAATTGCCTATATGAGCGCTTTCTTTATTTCCATAGATCTGGATTTTTGGAAGCGCAGTGCCAAGCGAATGTTTCGCAATTATCATTGGTTCGTCAATTTTTATAAGACAATGAGCAATATTGTATTTCAGTATTTGTGTGGGACTTTGTTAGATCTTGCTTTTGTGAGCGTCACCAGTGCTATTATTCTGTATGCGGCGGATTTTCCCAATGTGTTGTTGTATGCATTGATATTGGCGCTCAGTAATCTGTTTCCATATATTGGACCAAGTATCGGTTTGCTTTTTGTGGGTATTGTGGCGGCCTTGAGTTATGATAGCCTACCATGGATTACACTCATTTTGATTTGGGTAATGCAACAGATCGAAGCGAATATTGTTCAACCGATGATTTTTCATAAAACCATGGATGTGCGTCCGATTTTAACCTTTGCGGCACTGTTTGTCGCAGAGGCATTGTTTGGTATTCCCGGTGTCTTACTGTCCCCAATTCTTGCCAGTATCATGCAAATTGCCTTTCGTTCTTATTTACATGCTAAAACTAGAGATACAATTGGTCAATGGGAGGATATTTGGTATGATTTTGATGATGTGATGAAAGAGGAAGAAAGGCGGCAAGCATGATACTCATGTGGAGGAGGGCAAGGGATTGGCCGGATAGTGATAGTGTGAGGAGAGTTTACTCACATTAGAAATGATGAATAAATCCTGTATCATAAAACAGGATTTTTTAGTTATACCTTCTTGCTATACAATTTGAAGTGTACCGAAACTACTTGACACCATCTATGTAAACGGTTACAATTATTTTAAGAACTCATCCAATTGAGTTGGGAGGATAGACAAATGATTGAACCAGTGAAATTAAAACATGCATATTAACCCTATGGTTGTTAAGGCGTTGGATTGTATATGTTTTTAAAAGTTTCTTACTGCTTCATGTTCAGGAGGTGAAGTGCTATGAATAAGAAACACTGGATCATTGGTTTGGCGATTTTGCTTCCGATCATCAATATCTTATTTTATCTTCCCATTGGAATGTATAATGTGGCATTTGTGGGAATTGGCAGTGTTGGGGAAAATGGTTTAATTACGATTCCTCGCATCTTGCGTGATATTTTCAATATGCGCTTGTACTTTTGTTATTTCAGCGGTGCTTGCATGTTTTTGTGGGGTTGGTGCCTCCTTCATACTCAATCCATTCAAACGCAAAGAATCATTGCCACAGGCACTTTTCTTGTATGTGTGACAATTCGCTTAGCGGTACGCTTTGGTGGCAGTTGGATGTTTGAATATTATCGGGCTTTTGTCGCAGATTTTTATATTTGGCAAGGAGTCGTATTTCTTACCCTTCTGTATGTATGGCTGAAACCACTTGTCAAAGGGAAAAAGGCAGAAGTTAAATAAGGTAATAAGGTATGGCAGTTTGAAGTAATTGCCATGCTTTTTTATCAAAGATTTTTATTTAAAGTTGTGATTTCATAAAATAATGCCATCTATCTTGATGTACCACAAACAAGCGCACGTTTGCGTATCTTATGTATATCTCCACATCCTGTAAAAGCATGATTCATTTGAATTTTGCTTACATTCAAGTCGTATGTCAAATCTGTCCTGTTTTTTATGAGAAGTTGGACGAATTGTACGAAAAAAACCGTGAAATCTCTTTTAAAATCGGCGATTGTGGATTATAATATTCTCGTAATGTTTTACGCAAGGAGGAAAACAAAACTTATGGCAAAGAATTTTATGTCTATGGACGGTAATACCGCAGCGGCACATTGCGCCTATGCGTTGACCGAGTTGTCTGCGATTTACCCGATTACTCCTTCCTCTCCGATGGCGGAGGTTGTCGATCAGTGGGCAACACAGGGAAGAAAAAATGTTTTTGATACCGTTGTAAAGGTGGCTGAACTTCAGTCTGAGGGCGGTGCAGCAGGTGCTGTACACGGTGCCTTGCAGGCAGGTACATTGGCAACTACTTTTACTGCTTCCCAAGGTTTATTGTTAATGATTCCCAACATTTATAAGATGGTTGGTGAATGTTTGCCGGGTGTTATTCATGTGGCTGCACGTGCATTGGCAGCGCGCGCATTGAATATTTTCGGTGATCACGAGGATATCTATGCATGCCGTCAAAGCGGTATCTGCATGTTGGCATCCCATTCTGTGCAGGAGGCGATGGATTTAGCCGGTGTTGCACATTTGGCAGCGATTGAAGGTCATGTTCCTTTCATCCATTTCTTTGATGGCTTCCGTACTTCTCATGAGATTCAGAAGGTAGAGGTTATGGATTATGAGGTACTGAAAGGATTAGTCAATCAGGAAGCATTGGATTCCTACCGCAAACACGCGCTGAATCCGCATACCAATCCGGTAACTCGTGGTGGCGCAGAGAATGATGATATCTTCTTCCAAGGGGTAGAAGCCAGAAACAAACACTATGATGCGGTACCTGATATCGTAGCGAAGTATATGAAAGAAATCTCCAAGGTGACAGGCCGTGAATATGCGCCGTTTACCTATTATGGTGCACCGGACGCTGAGCGTGTTATTATCGCAATGGGTTCTGTAACTGAATGTACAAAGGAAACAATTGATGCATTGACAGCAAAGGGTGAGAAGGTTGGTATGGTGAAGGTTCACCTCTATCGTCCGTTCTCTATCAAGTACCTGTTGGATGTATTACCGACAAGCGTGAAGCGCATTGCGGTATTGGATCGCACAAAAGAAACCGGTTCTTTAGGCGAACCACTCTATTTGGATGTGTTGGCAGCGCTGAAAGACAAAGATATCGAAATCATTGGCGGACGCTATGGTTTAGGTTCCAAGGATACACAGCCTAGTCACATCAAGGCGGTATTTGATCATTTGAAAGGCGATAAACTGCTTCATAGCTTCACCATCGGTATTGAAGATGATGTGACCAATTTGAGTTTGACACCGGATGAAGAGTTTAGCGTGGCATCTGATTGCACAAGCTGTCTGTTCTGGGGTCTTGGTTCTGATGGTACCGTTTCCGCAAACAAATCCACGATCAAGATCATCGGTGATAACACGGATCAGTATGCACAGGCATATTTTGCCTATGACTCTAAGAAAGCCGGCGGTGTGACTCGTTCTCACTTGCGTTTCGGTAATTCTCCGATTCACTCTACTTACTACATTAACAATGCGGATTTCATCTCCTGTTCACTCGATGCCTACATGTTCAAATATGACATGGTGCGCAATTTGAAAAAGGGCGGTACGTTCCTGTTAAATACAACATTCTCCAAAGAGGAAATCGTTGAACATATGCCAAATCGCATGAAAGTTCAATTAGCGAAGAAAGAGGCGAAGTTCTATATCATCAATGCGACCAAGATCGCACAGGAAATCGGTATGGGACGCAGAACCAATACCATTTTGCAGAGTGCTTTCTTTGCCTTAAATGAACAGATCATGCCTTATGATACGGCAGTGGATTTGATGAAGGCAGCCGCTAAGAAATCCTATTCCAAGAAGGGTGACGCAGTGGTTCAGTTGAACTACAAGGCGATTGATGCCGGTAAGGATGGCATTGAGGCAGTTGCGGTTGATCCAAGTTGGGCAGAGTTGACTTACAATGCGGCTCGTTCCTTAACCGGAGATGATTACTTTGACAAGCATGTCGCTGTGATCAACGGGCTTGAGGGATACGATATGCCGGTAAGCGCATTTGCGAATGACTTCCTGTTGGATGGTTCTATCCGTAATAATGTTTCCTTTAACGAAAAACGTACCATTGCGGTTCAAGTTCCAACATGGCATCCGGAAAATTGTATCCAGTGTGGTATCTGTTCCTTTGTATGTCCGCACGCAACAATTCGTCCGTTCTTGTTAAGTGAGGAAGAAGTTGCCAATGCGCCGATGGAATTTAAGACGATTCCGGCAATGGGCAAAGGCGTTGAGAATTTGCAGTATCGCATTCAGGTAACTCCGGCAAACTGTGTCGGCTGTGGTTTGTGTGCGGTAGAGTGCCCGGGTAAAGGCGGAAATAAGGCATTGGAAATGGTTGACATCAATGCGAAACTCGACCAAGAACCGTTGGCAGATTACCTGTTCAAGCAGGTTGAATATAAGAGTGATTACTTCCCGAAAGATACAGTAAAAGGTTCTCAGTTCTTGATGCCTTACTTCGAGATTTCCGGTTCTTGTCCGGGATGTGGTGAAACTCCGTACTATAAACTGATTTCACAGTTGTTCGGCCGTGATATGCTCGTTGCGAATGCGACTGGCTGTTCGATGATTTACTGTTCCTCCACACCATCTACACCATTTGTAAATGACGCAAACGGTGAGGGTGTTGCTTGGGCAAACTCCTTGTTTGAGGATAATGCAGAATACGGATATGGTATGGCATTGGCAAACAATTATAAGGAAGCACGCATCCTGAAAATCATGGAGGATAACATGGATCAGGTTGCGCCGGAATTGAAAGAAGCATTTGCGAAGTATGTAGAGGTACATGGCGATCGTGATGCTGAGCGTGAAATCGCACCAACCATTAAGGAATTGGCAGCGAAGGAAAGCAATGCGGCAGTACAATCGCTCGCAAATGAGGATCTGATCTCCAAGTCTATCTGGATCATTGGTGGTGATGGCTGGGCATACGACATCGGTTATGGCGGATTAGATCATGTACTTGCCAATAACCTGAATGTAAATGTTCTGGTTCTGGATACCGAGGTATATTCCAATACCGGCGGTCAGTCCTCTAAATCCTCTCAGGCAGCTTCTATTGCGAAGTTTGCGGCTGGCGGTAAAACAACAGCTAAGAAGGATTTGGGACAGATTGCCATGGCATATGGTCATGTGTATGTTGCACAGATCTCCATGGGTGCCAATAAGGCGCAGACTTTGAAGGCTTTGAAAGAAGCAGAGAGTTATGATGGACCATCTTTGATTATCGCTTACTCTCCTTGTGCAGAGCATGGCATCAAGGGCGGACTTGCGAACCATCAGAAAACACAGGCCAAGGCAGTAGAATGCGGCTACTTGGATCTGTATCGTTTTGATCCACGTAAGGAACAGCCTTTGACAATCGACTCTAAGGAACCGGATTACGATAAGATGATGGACTTCCTGATGAGCGAAACTCGTTATGCACAGTTGCCGAAATTAAAAGGCGAAACTGCATACGAAATGTTTGAAAAGACAAAGAAGGATGCGATGAAACGTCACAAACGTTTGGTTGCGCTTTCCAAGGAAGAGCTGTAAGCCAATATAGGAATGATATAAAACAGAGAGTTGACTGCTTGCGGTTTGCTCTCTGTTTTCTAATGGTGTGTAAAATATAACGCTTTCTTTTTAGGGAATCCTCAAAAGGAAATCATTTCTATGATTGATCTTTAAGATGATACAATTTATGATATTCTTGAATCGCAAAACTATCTGTCATTCCGCCGATATGATCACTGATACATTGCGCTAGGATTCTTCTTTTTTGATAGTATTCTTCCCGATATGGCTTATTATGCAAATGCTCTATTGTTATTTTATTTAGTTCTTCTCTTACTAAATTAACATCTCCGCTGCGAAAATCAATGACACCGGCCCCCTTTATTTTGAAAAACTCGAGATATACTCGTTTTAGTGTATTATCGGACAGTGTTAAGGGATGTAAATAATAGTATGTAAACAGTTTTTCGATGATATTCTCCGCTGTTGTATCAAACTGAGCAACCTCTGCGGAATTGATTACCTTTTTATTCACAAGTGTCTGTAATGATTCTGAAATATTATCCGTATCTTCATCCCAATGAATCAACTTTTCTTTTATGATATATTCTTTCCCCTGATTTGTTTTAAGATACTCATCAATCTGTTTTTTCGAATGCTTAACGACACGGTCTACGAAGAAAGTAATGATTTCCGAGCATAAACGGGCTCGAAACATATCCTGCTCATCGACGAAAATAATGTGATCGTTTTTAGCTTCACAAATATCCTGTTTGATTCTTTCAATGAGTTCCTCTGTCAGACGTGACTTTTTGAAATGTGATATTCGCTCTAATTCTTCAATGACCACTGTATGAGATTTAAATGCATCATCAATATCATGTGCGCGCTGTGCGATTTCATCCGCAATCGCCACAACTTGTCCTTCCAGTGTTGTACTGAATGGATATTCTGGGTGTAGATATTCCGGATTTGGATAAGTGAAAAAGGTTTCAATGGGAAACAGCAGTTCATTTTCCTGAGAGTTATCTTTCATAATCTTGGTGTGTTTCCAGACACCTTCCATAATTTGATAGGATAAATTGATTCCTTGATATTTGGAATACTTTAATTCCAAACAAGATAATACTCTAAGCGCTTGATAATTATGCTTAAAACCGGATTGTAACTGCCTAACTTCATTGATTTCTTGAATAATGGGAATATCACCGTTGAGGATTTGATTCAAAGTCCTTTCTCCTTGATGGCCAAATGGTGTATGACCAATATCATGTGCTAATGCAATTGCTTCGGTTAGTTCTTCGTTTAATTCTAATCGTTTTGCAATACT
The DNA here is from genome assembly GCA_022799495.1 of Erysipelotrichaceae bacterium. GTDB lineage: Bacteria > Bacillota_I > Bacilli_A > Erysipelotrichales > Erysipelotrichaceae > C-19. The sequence continues at coordinate 11,549 of JAAWON010000007.1, forward strand.
GCGTGCGATCTGTGTAACCTCAAGAGTATGGGTCATTCTAGTGCGGTAATGGTCGCCCTTTTCCGAAGTGAAGATTTGTGCTTTATCCACTAAGCGCCGAAATGCCTTGGAATGAATAATGCGATCACGATCGCGGGCAAATATGCTTCTCCCTATGATATCCTCTTGTCGATAGCACTTGACGCACAATGCTTCAGGATAAGCGAGGGAATCCTGAGATAAATCAACTTTATCACTTGGTTTTTGATCGACTTCTTGTTTCTTTGTTTTGCGTCTTGCACTATATTCGTTCACAAAGGAATCGTAAATTTCTACTGCGGTTTCAATTGTTATATATGTTTTGGACGTAAAGTCTTTTTGTAAATCAAAAAATAATTGTTTACAGATATTTTGTACTTCCATGTGGTGATTACTTTGTGCAAGCGTCTTACAAAGGATGCATTTTTTTGTCCCTGTTGATTGCGTTCTTACTATTTTTTCGCCTTCGCAGGCAAATACTTGTTTCGGTTTATAACCGCTCTTAAATACAATGAACATCAGTTTCATTTTAGCAGGCATACATTCAAATGCTTTTTCATCATTTTCGCCAATCCTATACTCTGTGCCTTTTAACTGACAACACCCTTCGTTTAAAGATAAATTTTTTAAAAAATTCTCAAAACTCTGCTCATATAATTTGATGATGAAAAAATTATCTTCATTTACTAAATCACTATTCTCAAAATAAAATTCATTTGTTGGATGTTCTGTTTCAATTCCCATTTTACATCTCCCTTTCTTTTTCTTTATTATAAGCGTTAAAATCTAACTTTTCAATAAGAAACAAGTTCATATATAATCTTATCAATCATTGATATGATTAGCGCAGGTAGTTGTTAAACAGTGGAGGGAACAATGTAGAGGGAAGTTTTATATACGCTCAAACGCACAACTCATCCAAGCAACATTAAGGGGGATAAAGGATGAGGCTATCACGAATGATACAAGCACTATCTACGCATAATAAAAGTGAAAGCCGTTAAGTTTTTGTTTATGTGTTTATCGGGGTATGTTATAATATTACAAGAGGTGATTACTTTGCGCAAATGGCTATGGTTCTGCATTCTTACGTTGTTTATATGCGGTTGTTCCGCTCAGGATAAAAGTGAAAAGGACTTCCGCTATACATATAATAGTTTTGTGGATTCGATCTTAGATAATAACGGTGCGGATTCCATTGATATCCCCTTTCGTCATCAATTAGAGGTCACAAAGGAAAGTAGCGGTGAATATCGTTATGCGATCACTGTGGATGAACCGCGTATCGCTATGTATCACATTCAGATGATGGCAGTGGATAAATCAGCCAGTGGACAATATCCTTTTATTGGATTGATGCAGGATGAACCCTCTTATAACATGATTCCCAATCAGGAGAACAAAGAGAAATACTTTGTGAAAGGTATCATCTTGGAGGGCAGCAGTGCAACGCCGAAGTTTACGCTGTATGTGCAGGTGACATGGAAGGATTATTCGCAAATCAATACGCGTACAGCTTTCTTTAGTTATACATATGATTATGATAAAGAACAGGCCAAGGCACAAGCGGAGGATACGCATGAAGCGGATGAATAGTCAGAAACAATCCATCATTGCCGGAGGCTTGATCAGCAGTGCCGGTATGTTCTTTGCGAAGTTTCTTGGCTTATTTTATGCGGTTCCGTTTAATTCCATCATTGGTAATATCAGCAATGTCGCAATTTACGGTGTTGCCTTTAATATTTATTCTTATATATTGAATATTTGTCTGGCCGGCATGCCATTTGCGATTGCGGCAATGGTTGCGAAATACAGCGCCAGAGGTGATTATCAGAGTGCGTTGCTAGTAAAGAAGCTTTCCACTATGTTTATGGTTGCCTTTGGGGCGTTGGCCATGATTTTAATGATTGTGCTGGCAGCTCCTTTTGCGCCGTTACTGTTGCCGGAAAGTGCACAGGGATCGTTGAGTGATAATATTGAAGTCATGCGCAATGTGTTGATGATTGTGGCAATTGCCGTATTTTTTGTGCCGATCCTGTCCTCCTTGCGAGGCTTTTATCAAGGACTCAAGGATATGGAAATCTATGCACTTTCCCAAGTGTTGGAACAGATTGCGCGTGTTGTTTTTTTGCTTGTCTCCAGTGCCTTAGCGGTTTATATCTTTCAGATGGATCGAACTTGGGCAGTTTATTTCGGCGCTTTTTCCACAACGATAGCGGCGATTTTGGGAATCATTCATCTGCGTTTCTATGATCGTAAGCAGATGAAGGGACTTCGTTTGGCTGCTGCCCAACAAAAGTGTGAGAGTGTAAAGGATAAAGGGATTATTTTCCGTGAATTGTTTTTTATTTCGGTGCCGTATTTATTATCAGCCATATTGGGGTATAGTGATTCGATTATCAACAGTTTTGTGCTCAAGGGGGGAATGGAGGCATATTATCTGGCCAATGGCTATGGGGTGGAAGTCAATGGCACGATGGTATTAAATGAGTTAGGCAATGCGCAACTAACTGTAATTATCGGTGCGATCAATTATGGGGTGTTGAAACTGATGTCGATTCCCATGGTATTGGCACCCGGTTTTTCCAGTGCAATTTTACCGCATATTTCCGCAGCCTTGGCATTAAATAATTACAAATTGGCGCGCAAGAATATCCGAGACTGTGTTGAAACGGTACTGTATATTGCCTTGCCTTTGTGTTTTTGTCTATTTGTATACGCGAAACCGATCTATGCGATTTTGTTTCCACCGGCTGCTTATCCCGAACATGCGGCTGTGGCAGATCAGATTTTAAGCAGTGAACAGTCGTTAGAACTATGTGTCGATGTTTTGAAGTGGTTTTCAATAGAAGCCTTCCTATCGACATTGGTGCCGATTTTGGCTTCCTTAATGATGGCAGTGGAATATCGTGGCCTCTATATTAAGCAGTTGGCCGGATGTGTTGCACTCAAATTTGTGATTGCCTATCCGCTGCTTCGCTGGTTTGGCTACCCCGGATTGGTTTGGTCCAGCGTGATTTCTATGGGTGTGCTGATGGGGCTTGATTTTTATATTTTGTCGAAACGTTTTTCCATCCGTTGGGATGCGACGCTGCGGCGCATTGTGGTGATGGTGGGAGGCTTGCTATGTCTATGGGGCATTGCGTGGCTTTGTAATTTGATCGGTTTGAAGGGATATGGCAGCGGACGTTTGGTGGGTATGGTACAGTTAGGGATTAGTGGACTGTTTGCGTTATTGGGTTATTTTGCCTTTACCTATCTTTTTCACTTACCGCAGTTGCTGCTGCATCTTGATTTCAGCCGTATGATGCAGCAGCGAAGGAGGGACTCATGATGCGCTTAGATAAACTGTTGGCACATGTTGGATATGGTACTCGTAAAGAAGTTAAGGCATTGATTAAGGCAGGCCGTGTACATGTCAATGAATCAACTGACATCAAAGATAAAACGCAGGTGGATGAATTTCATGATCATATTACAGTAGATGGTAATCCAATCGCCTATGCACCTCATCACTGGATCATGCTGCATAAACCGGCCGGTGTGGTGAGTGCAACACAGGACAATGTGCATGATACGGTAATGGATTGTATTGGCGAATGGATGGCGCCGGATATGTTTCCGATCGGTCGCTTGGATATAGATAGCGAAGGGTTATTGCTGATCAGCAATGATGGGAAGATGGCACATCGTTTATTATCGCCTAAACATCATGTGGCGAAATGTTATGAAGTGCATATTGATGCCCCCTTGCAGGAAGATGATTGTATGCGACTTTGTGCAGGGATTGAATTGGAGGACTTTACCACACAGCCGGCGCAATTGGAAATCATCGCGCCTTGTGTGATTCACCTTACGATTCATGAGGGAAAGTTTCATCAAGTAAAGCGTATGCTTCAGGCGGTGGGGCATGAAGTGTTATATTTGAAGCGGATCAGTTTTGGACCACTTCACTTGGATGAACAATTACAACCGGGTGAATGGCGTTATTTAGATGAAGAAGAAATTGCCGCGCTGAGCGCTATACAATAGAAATGAGGTACAAGCAATGAAACAGTATTTAGATTTATGTCGTCATGTATTGGAACACGGCGAGGATCGCGGGGATCGCACCGGTACGGGAACCCGTTCGCTGTTCGGTTATCAAATGCGTATGGATTTGCGCGAAGGATTTCCTTTATTAACCACGAAAAAAGTATTCTTTCGCGGTTTGGCTGAGGAATTGATTTGGATTATCTCCGGCAATACCAATATTCAACCGCTGGTAAAAAAGAATGTGAAGATTTGGAATGATTGGCCCTATGACGCATATAAAAAAAGTGTGGACTATCAAGGGGAAAGCATGGAGGAATTTATTGCGCGTATTGCCGATGATGATGCATTTGCGGCAAAGTATGGCAATTTAGGTCCGGTATATGGTCATCAATGGCGTGATTTCTTCGGCATCGATCAATTAAAGGATTTGATTCGCGGATTGCGTGAGGATCCCTTTTCCCGTCGTCATATTTTATGCGCATGGAATCCTGCCCAGATTCAGGAGATGGCACTACCACCCTGTCATGCATTTATTCAGTTTTATGTCAGTGCAGATCGCAAATATCTCTCATGTCAATTGTATCAGCGCAGTGCCGATATTTTCCTAGGCGTTCCATTTAATATCGCATCATATGCACTGCTTACGCATATGTTGGCACAGGTATGTGGTTATGAGGCTAAAGATTTTGTGCATACCTTTGGAGATGCGCATATTTATCAGGATCATATATCATTGATTGAAGAACAACTCACCCGTGAACCGCTGCCCTTATGCCACTTAAAGTTAAACCCGCAAATTCAAGAGATTGAGGATTTTACCTATGCGGATATGGAACTGGAGGGCTATGTCTCTCATCCTGCGATTAAAGGAAAGGTATCTGTCTAATGTTATCGCTGATTGTTGCGCATGATGAACAGCGAATCATCGGTAAGGATAGATGGATGCCTTGGAACTTACCGCAAGATTTGGCGCATTTTAAAAAGACAACGTTAAATCATGCCATTCTAATAGGGAAAACAACTTTTACGGGAATGGGGAAACCACTACCTAAACGCCATACTTATGTTGCGACGCGCGATCTCAATTTTCATTATGATCATGAAAATGTAACTATAATTCATGATTTACCGGCTTTTTTTAAGGAATGGCAGGACAAAGCGGAGACACTGTATGTGTGTGGTGGGGCCATGATTTATGAACAAGCGCTTCCTTATGTAAATGAGTTATGGATATCACTTGTGGAGGGTACCCATACAGGTGATACCTATTTCCCGTATTATGATCCCAAGCAGTATAGGATTGTATCGAAAGAGGCTAAGGAAGGTTTTGTAATTATCCATTATCGCAAGCTATAGAAGGGGGTGTGTTTATGCAGTTCAGCGATCTTATTGACACAAAGAAACAAGGGAAGGCATTGAGTGAAGCACAGATTCACTTTTGGATTGAAGGATATGTAAAGGGATGGATTCCCGATTATCAAGTGAGTGCTTTATGTATGGCGATTTACTTTCAGGGCATGAACAAGCAGGAAATCGCATGGCTATGCGAAGCGATGTTATACAGCGGTGAAGTTATGGATCTTACGGAAATCGCAGGTAAAAAAGCGGATAAGCATTCCACCGGTGGGGTTGGGGATAAAACAAGCCTTGCGCTCGCACCGATGGTCGCGGCCTGTGGGGGCAAAATCGCTAAGATGAGCGGGCGTGGCTTGGGACATACCGGAGGTACCTTGGATAAAGCAGAAGCGATTTCGGGCTTTCAGGTTTCGCTTGGAAAAGAGCGTTTTATCCAACAAGTCAATGCGATCGGACTGGCGCTTATCGGGCAGTCAAAGCACTTCGTGCCGGCAGATCAACTGTTGTATGCACTGCGAGATGTAAGCGGTACGGTGGATTCACTGCCATTGATCGCTACCAGTATCATGTCCAAAAAACTGGCGGCAGGCGCCGATACGATTTTGTTGGATGTAAAATATGGCAGCGGTGCGTTTATGCATACACCAAAACAAGCGAAGGAATTGGCCATGGTGATGATTGAGTTAGGTAAGCATTTTGGTAAAGATACCCGTGCAATGATTACGGACATGAATCAGCCGCTGGGCAATGCGATTGGCAATGCGCTAGAAGTGAAGGAAGCAATAGCGACCTTACAGGGACATGGACCCAAAGATTTCGTGGAATTATGCCTGTGTGCCGGTAGTATCATGCTGGTACAAAGCGAATTAGCGAAGGATCGCACGCAGGCAAGAGCGATGCTTCAGGATAGTATCACCTCGGGAAAGGCGCTGGCAAAATTAAAAGCGTTGTGTGAATGGCAAGGGGGAGATGTTAAGCAGATTGCGGATCCATCACTACTGCCGCAGGCAGAGTATGTAATCCCAATTCTTGCAAAACAGGAAGGGTATGTCAGTATGCTTCATGCCTTACGTTTGGGACAGTTGGCAATGCGCTTGGGTGCCGGCAGAAACACCAAGGAAGATCGTATTGATTCCGCTGTCGGTATCGTGTTGCATAAAAAGGCAGGCAGCCAAGTACACATTGGCGAGTCGCTTGCCTATGTTCATACCAATCGGCCGCTGGAGGATGCATGGCTCCATGATTTCTATGAAGCATATGAGTTTAGGAAGGAAAAACCAACGATCTCACCACTGATTTATGAGATTATCGAGTAAGATAAGTACAGGCAAGGATGCATAAAAATTGAAGCGGGCTTTCCTGATTTGTGTTCCAACGATTGGGTTCGCTTCAAAACGCATCCTTTTTTATTTCATCTATTGAATTGTCATGATTTATAAAAACAAATCATTTAATCATTTTATGTAATAAAGCATTGTGCTCTGTTTGAAGTATGTTATAATATGAATAAGAAAGCGTTTACATAAAAGGAGGGTGAAACCATGAAGATTGCACTGGCATTGACGAATCAAAGTTTAGCAGAATCCTTACAAGCACGAATGACACAGGAACATAGCCATTTAACCTTTTTTGATGTACGCAAAGGATATTTGTGGCAAAAACATTGGAAAGAGGTGGATCTCTTTGTTTTGGATGATGCGTATGTGCAAACTCATGCGCCTAATTTCAAACAGTTAGATGACTCTCAGCGCATTGTTTGTATCGGCTCACAAATCATTGCCCATGAGAATACCGCACTGATTGATCCGCATAGTTTGGAACTCACCTCGCAAACTTTGCCCGCATCAATTTTGGAATGGATAAGTTATGTGGTTCGCAAGGAGCGATTCGAGCGTAGCGGTGTTGTTGTCTTTGCATTGCTATGTATTGCAACATTGATTTTTGGTTTGTTTATGAACGGGGATCATTGGTTTCATCGCTATGGCGGCTGGGTGATGTTGGCAGCGGCTTATGTTGTATATGAATATTTTTTATGCAAGGCAAAAGCAGATGAAAACTGGAAACAGCGTTTCATGAAGCACAGTTTGTTCATCATTGTCGTATATGGGGTTTTAATCGCTCTCAAAAACATGACTTAGAAAATAACAATGGAAGTGCTTGTCTGTAAAGATATGCTTGTGCTTGATGGGATGCATCATGATAAGGAGGTAAACAAATGAGTGAAGTTATGGAGTTTATAGATCGTGATGCGTGGCGAGCATGGCTGAGTAAACATAGTCAAACACAGGAAGGTGTTTGGTTGATCTTCTACAAAAAGAAAGGGACGCAATCGCTCAAACCAGCGGAAGCATTGGAAGAAGCTCTTTGTTTTGGCTGGATTGATGGACAAATGAAGCGCATAAATGAGGATACCTATCAGAAATATTTTTCACTACGCAGAGCCAAAAGCAAGTGGTCTGATAAGAATAAGAAACTGGTGAAACTGCTTGAAGAACAAGGACGGATGAGCGATGAGGGGCGTGCAAAAGTCGCTGAGGCAAAACAGAACGGTCAATGGGATGCGTTGGATTTAATGGCATTGGGCGAGGATCATATATCTGAACTCAGTGCCTTGTTAAAGGCATATGAACCAGCATATTCCAATTTTCAAGCAATGTCACTATCTGTGCAGAAAACTTATGCACGTGCTTATTATGATGCGAAAACAGAGGCCGGACGAAAGAAACGCATCGCATGGATGGTGGAACGACTGAATCAGAATTTAAAGCCGATGTAAGCATAGAAGGATAAAATGCATAGATCATTTTAGAGACAAAGGGTAGTGAAAGAGCGATAATCATACAGAAAACCATCACTTTGTGAATACTCTCCCCCAAAATAACAAAAGCAAATATAAGGGATGTATTTCAATACAGGATGGTTTTTATATTGTTTGTTTGATCCTCATAAGTAGTGTGACGTGATTCTTTTTTTTATTTCCTAGTTGAGATACATATGTTTTCCTTGTCTTTTAGGAAGGACAAGGATATTTAGATTTGTGTTTCAATCAATGAAAGCAATGAAATGAACTCAAATATAAATAAGCAAGATAAAGCATACAAGATAACAAAGTCAGAAGTACAAAAAACAATAAATCCAATCAACGCAATCATAGAAAATAATGCATTGAGAAGCCATAATAATTCAACTAAAGCACTCACAATTAAGCAACCTAATCTCTATTATAAAATAATTAGTATTATATTAAGTACGGTACTTGACAATACAAGGTACTGGTGATATTATAATAGTGTGAGGTGAAGCAGATGAATTCACAATTCAAGAAAGGGGTTTTGGAACTGATTGTGCTGCTTTCGGTCAATAAAAAGGATATGTATGGTTACGAGTTGGTAAATGAGGTCTCTAAGATTGTCAATGTCAATGAGGGTACCATTTATCCGCTGTTAAAGCGTTTGACCAATGAGCACTATTTTGAAACCTATCTGGAGGAGTCCAATGAGGGTCCTCCGCGTAAGTATTATCGTTTGACCCAAATGGGAAGGGAACAGAAAAAAACATTATTACAGGAATGGAATACATTTCATGAACAGGTCAATGCTTTTATAAAGGAGAGTGAGCAAAATGAATAAGGAACGCTTTATTGCTTATATGAATCAAAAACTGGCTGTGATTAAAGAAGAAGAACGCAAAGATATTATTGATGAATATATCAATCATATTGATGAAAAAGTACAAGAGGGGATGAATGAGGAGGAAGTGATTGCCGGATTTGGTGATATTGATGAAATGATTAAGGAGATATTAGAAGCTTATAACATTGATCCTCGCCAGACCCGTGGAAGTGATGGGTTTGATCGTAAGGTAAATGATGTACTGGATACTTTGTTTGATGGTTTTCAACGATTATTAAGCAATGTGACTAGTATGGATGTAGATAATATCGTCAGATTGATGTTTGAGGTATTGGTAGTTTTGATTGTACTGGGCATTCTGCATATTCCGTTTGATATTTTCGCCTCTATCGGTTCTTCGCTTTTGCGCAGTCTGTTTGGGTTTGGAATTGGAACTACCTTTGCGTGGATTTGGAATCTATTGGTAAAGGTGCTCTATATTGTAATGTTTATCGTTGTTTTAATCAATGTGGCAAATCGTCGCTGGACACATTTCAAAGATAAACAGGATACCTCTATGATGGAGGATGTAAAGGAAAGTTTTAATTTTGAGCAGGCCAAGCAGGCAGTTCATCGTTTTACCGGTGCTACTTCTAACAAGCACTACGATACACCTTATGAGGAGAATAGTGATCAACAGGAACAAAAAACAGAGGAACATACAAAAGCCACTCATATACATGAGCGATACTCCTATCAAGAGCGCACTTCTTATCGAGATACGCAGCGTGAATCTGTGTTCTCATTGGTTCTGAAATTCTTTGGCTTTTTGATGATGATGCCATTTATCGTAGCGATCGTTGGATTGTGCTGTGCTTTGGGACTATTGATTGTGATGAGTATTCAAGGCTTTACAGTGATTGGCTTCTATTTCATCATTTGTGGTGCGATAACGGGATGTAGTGCAGTCATCACCTTGATTGATCGCTATCTGTGCAGAGGAGGGCGAAGATAATGCGGAAATTTATTGTTGAGTTAATCGTGTCTGTCGCATTGATTACAATTGGAGTTAGCATGTGTTTCTTTGAGTTTGTCGATTATGATTATGTGAACTATAGTATGCTGGAGGATAAGGAGACACTGGAGTATCGTTTGGATGAGGAACATCCACTGCGTTTAGAACTTGATGATGATCTTTATGTACGTTATGTATATGATGAGACTCTAAGCGATCATGTGCAGATTGAGTTTAATTCACTGGTCCGTTATAAAGAGTACGGCGATTATATCAGATTCAAGGATGCGAATGGACATTGGACCTCATGGAAAAATTATTATCAAGTATTTATGGATGGTTTAAAGGATCATCATATTACAATCTTTCGGCATGATTCTTTTGATGATATAGATGAAATTGTGATTATTTGTAAAAAGGAAAACAGCAAGTTTATTCATATCAATGATTGATTGGATGAAATAGGGGAACGCATGTAGTCATCGGCGTATGTGTCCCCTTTTTTTGTGGTTGGGTGGAGAAATGGTGGATGGAGATAATACTATGGAAAAATTTTCAAATAAAAATGAAAGAAAATGCATTGACAAATGAAAGGATGTACGATATACTTACATCAAGATTTCCAAGAAATCCGCTTAATCAAAAGAGTTCTTTGCATATCTTGTTCTTTCACCTCCTTGTTAACCATTTCCTAATCATTCTTTGATTGAGCAAACAAGTGAAAGACCGTCAGTTGCGACGGTTTTTTTCTGTTAATAGGATCAGAGGCGGCGGAAATTATGGTTTTGCATTGTAAAACATAGGGGAAATGTTATAATATAGTTTGACTTTATTGAGAATTGAAAAGGTGAAAAATTATGAAAAAGAAACATATCTGTATCTTACTTGTTATCTTTGCGTTGGATCAACTCACAAAGTTTGGAGCGGCACATTGGATGCAACTTGGGGTGCGTAATACTTTGATACCAAATTTTTTCCATTTGACCTATCATCAGAATAGTGGGGCAGCTTGGAGTATTTTGGAAGGTAAGATGTGGTTTTTCTATGTGGTCAGTGTGATTGCATTGGTTGCGATGTATTTCTTTTATCGTCATCAGGAAAGTGCTTGGAATCAATGTGCACTGGCTTTGATGATGGGCGGAACCATTGGTAATTTTGTGGATCGTCTCTGTTTTCAGTATGTGCGAGATTTCCTTGATTTTGAGATCTTTGGTTATGATTTTCCGGTATTTAACATTGCCGATAGTGCACTATGTATCGGTGTCTTTTTGATTTTGTTGGATGCGTTAAATGATCAGTTTCAGTTTGGGTGGAAGTTATGAAGGCGCAGGCTTATGTAGAAGCAATCCATCAGGGGAAGCGTTTGGATAAAGTGTTGAGCGAAGTATCAGGCTTGTCTCGCTCCCATATTCAAGATCTGATCAAACGAGAATGTGTGTGGGTGAATCAAGGTCCCTGTAAAAGCAATACCGTGTTAAAGGAAGGCGATTTGCTTGTTTGGGAAATCAAAGAAGCACAACCTTTGGATGTACAAAAAGAAGCCATTCCTTTGGATATTCGTTATGAGGATGAAGATGTGCTAGTTATCAATAAGCAAAAAGGCATGGTAGTCCATCCGGCAAATGGGCATACAAGCGGTACGCTTGTGAATGCATTGTTACATCATTGCCAAGACTTATCCGGCATTAACGGTATATTGCGCCCGGGAATTGTGCATCGTATTGATAAGGATACCAGCGGTCTATTGGTGGTTGCTAAAAATGATATGGCACATCAAGCATTGGTAGAACAATTAAAGGATAAGCGGGTAAATCGTCGCTATTATGCGCTGGTGCATGGGGTATTACCGCATGAATATGGGGTGATTGATGCGCCGATTGCCCGTGATCCTAAAGATCGCCAAAAAATGTGTGTCAGTGATCACAATGGCAAAGATGCACGAACGCATTTTAAAGTTGTTCAGCGCTTCTCGCAGTTCACTTTGGTGGAATGCCGTTTGGAAACAGGACGTACCCATCAGATCCGTGTCCATATGCAGTATATCGGTTATCCGATTGCCGGTGATCCCAAATACAGTTACCGCCGTCCGTATATTGATAGCGGACAGTTATTGCATGCTTATCAATTAAGTTTTATCCATCCTCGAACACAGCAGGAAATTAGTGTGGAGGCAGAATTGCCAAAAGAGTTTCAGCAAATCTTGGCACAATTGGCAAACCATTAGAAGGTGAAATACTATGAATCAATTTGAATTATATGCATTGCAGTTACTACATTATTTCATTGCGCAGCATAACTATCAAATGCTGAGTGTGCGTGGACAACGCAAGGATGTATGGTTGTTAAATCGTGAACATCGTGAATTTCCGCTGATTTGTATCACCCATGCGAGTGATGAGGAAATACAGAGTAAACTACCTTATATCACGCAGTTAGGCGCATTGCTTTTGGGTGCATATGTTGAGCGTGTGCCCATCTTGATTCTGAATACGAATCCGCAAAGTACCAATCGTGAACAGGTGCGTTGGATCCATATGAGCGTGGCTCCGGGAACATGCGCATCGACAAAAGTAAATGCATGCTTTCCCAATCTTACCCAAGCGATTCATCCAAGCGATGATCCACGTAAGGAATTTGCGAAATTATCCCGCACATTGGAAATGATGCAGCTGCGGATGAAGCGAACACAAAGAAAAGCATTGGGAATGAAGCGCATTCCTAAATTGACAGCCGGTATTATGCTGGTTTGCCTTATCCTGTTTGTCGCTGTATTTGCCACAGCGCTTTATTTGGAAAGTGATACGCTGGCGTTGATTTTGTGGGGCGCGTATTATAAGATGAATATTGTCGCAATGCATGAGTATTGGCGTTTTTTAACTGCAGGGTTTTTGCATTTGGATTTGTTTCATCTGCTTGCCAACTTATTGGCTTTGTATACGATTGGAACGGTCTGCGAGAAAACCTTTACGAAAGGGCAGTATATCAGTATTTTACTTGTTTCCATTATTTTTGGTAATTTATTTTTGTTTATTGCACAGGGGAATTTATTAACACTGGGAATCAGTGGCGGCGTATTCGGCTTGTTGGGGGCATACATCACATCTTTGTTTGCCAATGGGGCAATCCGTCATCCGATGGTGCGCTCAGGGATATGGCGGTTGTTGCTGGTCAATTTTATGATTTCATTGCTTCCCGGTATTTCGCTGTTTGCGCATTTGGGTGGCTTTATTTGCGGTGTGTTTATGGGTATTCTGTTTGTGAAAAGTGAGAAGTGGAACGGGCTTCGTCCTCATGTGGCGGTTAGCTTCGTGTTGCTGCTTGGCTTGAGTAGTGTTTTGGCCTTGCGTGTGCAGGATGTTCAACCTTTGGAAAAGGGGGTAGATCGTGCGCTTTTACAGAGCGTGAAGGCGCTTGGATTTGATGCTTATGCGCAGCGTATGGAAGCGGCTTACTTGCAATATTACAGTGCCCAAGAATTGGGGATTGAAGATATTGACAATGCAGAAGTACAACCACAAACAGAAGGACAAGGGGAAGGACAAACGCTGCAGTAGTGCATGTGGATAACAGAAAAGTAAGGAAATAAAAAGCAGGTTCCTTTTTGCAGGTAAGTTGTAAACCATCTAAGGAGCATGCTTTTTTATTGGCCGATAAAGATTGCCAATATTCTAAAATGTGCTTGATGCCAAAGATTCAGAATCTAGTGTGATGCCGGCTTTCTGTGTATTGGCAAAATGTAGTTTGGCAACCTGATACAAGGGTGCTGTTCCATGCTTGGCAACAAAATCAGCGATACAGGTATCTACTTTGGCACCTGCGCCTTTTAAAAAGGGAAAATCATAGTTTTTGCACATTGTATCAAATGCGCTTAAAAAGGCGTAGCGGGCAATGACTGATGCTGCGGCAACCGCAAGATATTTATTTTCTGCCTTTGTCTCAAAATGAATACCGCGGATGACTTGTTTTTCTTGCTTAAGATAACGATAATAACTGTGCTCCGGCACAAATTGATCAACAATGATTTGCTTGGCAGATTCACTGCATTTGCGACTTAGATGAACAAAGGCCTGATTGTGCAATTTACATTTGATGGCAACCATATGATCGCTTTTATGTACGCGATTATAGGTGGCATTATCTAAAATCAATAAAGAATGTGGCAAACGATCGCGTAATTGCGCTCCGATTTCCATAATATAAGCGTCTTTCATTGCTTTGGAATCCTGAATCCCTAGCGATTTCAGCCAGTTGGCCGATGGCTCATCAATCGCAGCGGCACAGACGCATACCGGTCCGAAATAATCACCGGTTCCCACTTCATCGCTGCCCCATTGCGGATACTGTATCGGGATGGATGGACTGCTTTGTTTATCAGCTTGTTTTTTTGGGGTGACTACTTTACCCTGTATACCTTCGGCATGAAACTGGGCTCCTTCTCCTTGCAAAACGACTTTTCCGGATTGATAAGCGGTGATGACACAATCGCTTAAAGCGATCTGCCAATGGGCGTAAGGCGGTGTTTTGCGTTTTGTCGCTGTTGCATACTGGGTATACATTGTATCTATTTGTGCTTTGGTACAGATGAATGTAACGGTACTCATATGGATCTCCTGTTATTCTCTTTGATAGAATCAACTGAGGAAATGGTATCATAATTGTGGTCGTAATGGAAGTGTGAATTAGATTATTTTAGTGGAGTAAAATGAAAGGTTTAGGTAAGTATCATGAGGGTAAAGCCAATTGTTTGATTCGTCTTATTTTTAATGTTATACGTGATAGTTAAGTAGTTCCAAATAGGCAAGTTGGCAAGCATACAAATACATTAAATTTATGAAAAAAATACTGGTAATATGTGGTAATTTCGATTATAATAATGGTGTAAAGCCGAGAGGCTACACAGTCGTGAACGCATATTTTTAGTTTCTAATGTTTATCATCGTACACTTTTTTATATTTTTTTTAGAGTTTAATGTAAGCGCTTTAAAAAATAAAAAAAGCAAGTATTAGAGAACTTGCCAAATCTATTTATAAAAGTGTACCTTATGACACGGAAGAGGTGAAATTCGTATCTAAATAATCGCATGCTTTTCTCCTCTGTTGATTGCGATCGGCAGACGCCATTAAGTGCTGAATTTATCATACAAAATTTATTTATTTTTAAAAGAAGGAGAATTTAGATGAAACATTGGTTTTCAAAGTTTTGCACAGGGTTGCTGGCTTGTGCAATGGTTTTAACGTGCCTTGATATAAGCGCGATTACCCGAGCAGCAGGGGTACAGAAAGAATATGAACTATATCCCAGCGTTCAGGAAATCACATATGATCAAGCGCTGATGACCTTAAAAGATCAGGTCAATGTGGTTGTTGAAGATGGCATTGATCAATATACACAGGCCAAAATCGAACAGGTAATGGGCCTAAAAGGGTACAGCATTGAGAAAGGAAATTTGTCTTTTGGTACGCAATCAATCAGTGGCCGTACAAATGTTATGCTTGGTTTATATGGCTCAGGTGGTGCGGCAGATGTTTATATGCAATCTGTGACGAGTGAAACAGGTCATTTCGATAATTTTGATGCATATACACTCTCCATTCAGGATGATGTGATTGCCATTGTCGGCAGAGACAGTGATGCGACATTTTATGGGATTACAACTTTGAAGGAGATTTTCCAACAGGTAATTGCAAAAGAAGTTGAACAGTTGATCATCTATGACTATGCGGATATTCAAGGACGCGGCTTTATTGAGGGCTATTATGGAAATCCTTGGTCGGTGGAAGATCGTGCGCAACTGATGCGTTTTGGCGGCGATTATAAATTGAATAACTATATTTATGCTCCCAAAGACGATCCTTATCATAACAGTAACTGGCGAGCGCTATATGATGAAGAAAAATTGAAGGATATTGCTTACTTGGCGCAGGCAGGTAATGAGAGCAAGTGTTACTATGTCTATGCCCTGCATACTTTCATGCACAATGCGGTACGCTTTGATAGTGAGGAGCATTATCAAGAGGATTTGGAAATCATTAAAAACAAATTTACGCAGGTGATGAATGTTGGTGTCAGACAGTTTGCGATTTTAGCGGATGATGCTGGTGTACCCGGAGGGAATCCCAGCAATTATGTGAAGCTGATGAAAGATTTGAGCGATTGGATGAAGGAGAAAGCGAAAACTGTATCCGGTTTAAAAACGACGATTTTATTCTGCCCCCATGATTATATGGGATGGGGAACTTCGGATGAACTACAGACCTTGAAACAGTTGCCCGCATCCGTTCCGATTATCCAAACCGGCGGAAAAATATGGGGAGAGGCGAGTCCTAACTTCATTGATTCATTCTATAGTAGTATGAATCGCCCAGTGTATTTATGGATTAACTGGCCATGTTCAGATAATACAAAGAATAGTTTGATCATGGACGGAAATGAGCAGTTTTTAGTGCCGGGTATTGATTCTAGCAAAGTATCAGGTATTGTCTTAAATCCAATGCAGCAATCAGAGGCAAACAAGTCCGCATTGTTTGCGAATGCAGATTATACATGGAATGTATGGGAAAGCAATGAGGAAGCGCGGCAAAACTGGGAGGACAGTTTTAAGTATATGGATCATCAGAGTGCGCTGGATAACGATAGTTCAATTGCCCTGCGCGAACTCAGCCGTCACATGAAAAATTCTAATACCGGAGATCATGGGGAATCAACCGAACTGGCTCCTAAATTAAATACATTCTTAAGTTTATTACAAGCAGAATCCGATTACAGCACAGAGGCAGAGGAACTGCTTGCAGAATTTACGCAGTTAAAGGAGTATGCAGCATATTATAAAGCAAATCCGGGCAATGAACGAACCCGTGATCAGATCATTTATTGGTTAGATTGCTGGGGAGATTCCATGGATGCCGGAATCTATTTCTTGCGTGCAGCGCAAGCGATTGCGGCGGATGAGGATACCGATGTCATTTGGGATTACTACAGCGCCGGACAAGCAGCGCTTGAATTGTCAAAAACGCATTCTTTCCATTATGTGGATCATTTAGAGTATGCGACCATTGGTTCAAAATATATACAACCATTTTTAACAAAATTGGAAAGTGAGTTGTCCACAAAGATCACACCTATGGTAAACCCTAACATACAGTTGATCACTTTGATAACTTCACGCAATGATAATCCAAGCGTTGATGGCGCTGCGGATGCGCTCAAAGCATTAACTGATGGAAAATTAACCTCAGAGGTTACTTGGAAAAATCCCACGGAATTATTTGTCGGGGATTATATCGGTTTACGTTATACCAAACCAATTGAACTCAAAAATGTAACCTTCTATATGGGGCGCAATGGAAATAATGCGGATCGTTTTACACAAGCCAAACTACAATATACAACAGATGGCAAAACATGGGTAGATATTGCAGGCAGTACAACGAATAATGCGGTTGTCAGTGCGGATAACTTAAATCTTAAAGTGCTTGGCGTACGTATCTATTCCACGCAGGCTGTGACCAATAAATGGCTGGGATGCCGTGAAATTGAAATCAATGCGAATCGCACTCAACTGATTACCAATCGCAGCGATACTCCCAATGTCTCAAATGGTTTAAGTGCTGTGGATGCGCTGAGTGATAAAAGTCTTGATACGCAGGTTGAATGGACCAATCCCAATTCGACGCAAACAGGTGATTATATCGGACTGATGTATGATCAGCCGCTACATTTAAACAAAGTAACCTTTAAAATGGGATCAGGATCAAACCCCAACGATACCTTTGGTGCGGCAAAACTACAATATACAGAGGATGGCGTGAATTGGTTGGATATTGACGGCAGTGAAGTCAATACCACATCGGCTAATGTTACTGCGGAAGGTCTTGATCTGGATGTAATGGGGATTCGTATCATCGCAACGGCGGATCGTTCAAATATGTGGTTGATCTGTCGTGAAATTGAAATCAACAAAGCCGGTGTAAGCAGCAATATCACATTGGATGGAATGAGTATTTATAGCAATTCTTTGAGCAATTTGACCGACGATGATGAATCTACCTATACATGGCTGAACACGGATGGTAGAGGCATTGATGCGGATGCGACCATCACAATGACTTTTACTGAAGGTGCCTTGGAACTGACACAGGTACGCTTCGCTCAAAACGTAAGCGCTGATCGGCTGGAAAAGGCGGTACTGGAGTATACCAATGATGGTACAAATTGGCATAACTTGGGGACCTATGAAGGAAGTCAGGAAGTATTCCTTGCGGATTTGAGTGATCAACCAATTACAGCGACAGCTGTGCGGGTACGCAATTTGGAGCGGGTGGAAAAATGGTTGAAAGCAAGTGAGTTCAGCGTCAAGACAAGTGGCGATAGCGAAGAAATGCAGTATCGTATTATCAAAACTCCGGGTTGGTTGGAATGGACAAATGGTAATCAAAGCGAAGCATACCTGCATGATGGAGATGATTCCACAAGTGCGGAATACTATCATCCGGGCGATCAAACCAACGTCGGTGACTTTATCGGCTATGATTTAGGTGGAGTATTTGAAATCGGTGATGTTCATATCGTGGTAGGCGGCTCACGCGTCGCGTCCAATAAATGGACGAAATACAAACTGGAATATTCTTTAGATAATACGAATTGGATAACATATAAAGAATATAATGGCGTTGACAGCGGTAAAGATGTGATTGATGAAAACCTCGGTGGAATAGAAGCACGTTATATTCGCATCACAAATATGTTGTATTTGAAAAGGTGGGTACATTTTTCCGAATTTGATGTGCAGGAGTATGGTGGAAACGCAACCGATGACTATATCTATACCAATACCAAGTTACCTTTGTTGGCAACGCATAGTGAAGAGTGTGATGCACTTCTGACACCGGCGGCAGTGACTTTGGCAGACGGGGAATATATTGGCTTTAAGTTTGCGCGGATCAAAGATTTAATGGCGATTGAAGCGCAAATCGACAGTACAGCACTTACTTTGCAGATCTCTCATAATGGAATCCATTGGGAAAACGTAAGCGATCCCCAACATCCGGGTATTGGTCGCTATGTGCGTCTATTCAATCAAAGCGGCAGTACGCAATCCTGCAATATTGCGAAATTTATCGTTACCAGTGATGAGGTTAAACCGATTTCACTGCATAGTTCCACCATCGGCATCAATGCGGCTTGGGGAGATAGTCGTGAAAACGGCGCGGCTTTTGACGGTGATATGAATACAGCGACTAAGTTTGCGCAACTGCCCAATGCCGGAGAATATATCATTTATGATCTGGGGCAGGAGCGATCCTTATGGAATATTAAACTGTACAATCAAGACAGCGACACCGATTATATTCGCGATGCGGATCTATTTGTAAGCAACGATTTGAATGCATGGGGAGAAGCCGTAATGCATATCGGTGATGGCGTGGAAAATACCAATGATGGTGGTGTGACAGCGCTACAATCAGGTATTTATAAAACAAGCAGCCGTTATCCCAATAAGGTATATGCAGAAAGCGAAACTTTCCAAAAAAGTGGACGATATTTGAAGATTTTAATGACAGCGCGAAACCGTAATCGTGTCGTTCAATTCAATGAAATCGTATTAAATGATGGAGAGTATGTGCCGGAAATCAATGATCCGACCTTTGAAAGTACGCCTCAGGAAGTAAAAGGCTTTGCGCCGCAGAATTTATTAGACGGTAATTTACAAAGTGCTTATAAGCCTGATACAAGCAAAGGGGAAACAGCCGGAACACTGCTATATCGGATCAGCGAGAATTGTGATACAAAGCGAATCAATATTATGCAGTCAGGGGCTACCATATCAAACGCAAAAGTCATTGTTCGCGGTTATTTGAAGAATCAAACAGTGATCAGCGAAAAACAGATCGGTGAATTGGATAAGACATTGAATGCATATGAAAACTACGACTTTGATTATATCTTTGAAATTGAGATTCAATGGGAAAAAGTTGCCCCAACGATTCAGGAAATTATTTTATTCCAAGAATATGATATGGTAAACGGAGACGCTACTGCTTTGCAGGAAGTATATAATTTGCATGCATCGAAATTGAGTTCTGATCGGTATACCACTTCAACAAAGGCAGCCTTTGATAAGGTAATGACAAAGGCGCAGCAAGTGATTGATATGCCAATCCGCACGCAGTTCTTGATTGAGGATACACTGAAACGTCTGAATATGGCGGTGGATGGCTTGGTTGAAAAAGCAAGCAATATCGCAGATTTTCAAGCATTGGTGGATTCCAGCAATACGCTAAAGGAAAGTGATTATGCGATCAATGGCTGGTCTGCTTTTGTTCAGGAATTGGCAAAAGCGCAACTTGTTTATGATCAACTGGATGAAAGTACACAGGATGAGGTGGATGAAGCGCAAACCGCATTAGCGAATGCAAAACAAGCCTTGGTCGCAAAGACGGATATTCAGGATAAATCAGCTTATTTAGATCAGGTAAAAGCGGATTATCCGGCGACGGATTATACCAAGCAAACGCATGATGCTCTGCTTGCGATGATTGCTGATTATCAGAATATATTAAGCGATGAAAGTACCATTACCAATGAAACTTTGACTGATTTGGAAACGGACATTGCGAATGTGATAGCAAATTTGGTGGATTTAAAACCATTGAAAGAGGCACTTGCTGATGCGAAAAATAATTATGGTGAATCGGCTTATCAACCGGACGCATGGAGTGCTTATCAAGCAAAATTGGCAGAAGTAGAAGCGATACTGAAGAAGGCTGATGCGGATGCGGCACAGATTCGTGCGGCAATCCAGATTTGTGCAGATGCTAAGGCTTTATTAGAAGCAGATGCTTTACAGGCATTGACCAACGTCATAGCGGATATTGGAAATATCCAGCAAGATGATAATGGTGTAAAACGCTATAGTGACGGTTCTTATCAAGCCTTGCAAGATGTATTGACGGATGCCGCAAACTATGTAAGCAGTGCAAATCACAGTGATGCAGATTCCTTTGCATGGATTGAAGCAATTCAAACAGCGAAAAAGAATCTTGTGGATATTTATGAGTTAGGTCGGCAACTGGATGTGCTCACCAAAGATAAAGAAGAAGATTGGTATAGTCAAACTTCTTGGGATGCATGGAATCAAGCAATTCAATCTGCACAAGGTGCTTACGATGATCCCAATGTGACAAGTGAGACGATTGAGACACAGTTGAAAGCGCTGCGTCAGGCAGAACAAGACCTTGTTGATCTGCGTGATTTACGCAAGGCAATCAGTGATGCACAAGCCATTCTTGATTTCAGTGCATATACACCGAACAGCGTTACGGCATTTGAAGAGGCTTTGTGTGATGCGCTTGCGCTAGAGCAATTACCCAATGCCCAAGCGAAGGATATCAGTGCAGTGATAGAGCGATTGCATACTGCTTTGGTAGACAAAGCAGATAAGCAGGAAATCGCTACAATATTGGCTGAGGCTGAGCGTTATTTCCCGCAAAAGGATGCATATACAGAAGAGAGTTTTGCCGCTATGGAATCGGCTTATGCGGCATTAAAGGGTTTGGATGCGGATGAAAATGCCACACAAGCGGCTGTGGATGCTGGCATCGCCGCATTAAAAACTGCCATTCAGAATTTGGTAAAACCGGTAGTGCGCACCGATGATCAAAACGATGTGGAAATCAGTGCGACAACAGCGGAATTGCCTGAAGATGTGACGCTGGTTGTGACACCTTTGAGTGATGAGAAAGAGACTTTGATGGATCAACTGCCAAACAGTGTGGAAACGATTTATCCACTGGATATAACTCTGTATTCACAAGGCATAAAGATTCAACCCAATGGCGCAATCAGAGTGAAGATCAGAATACCGGACACTTTAAATAAAGAGCGTCTGAGTGTACTTCATATGGGAGATAAAGTAGAAGAAGTTATTTTCACGATTGATGGAGCGTATGTCATATTTGATGCAGAACATTTCAGCACCTATATTCTGGCAGAGATCAAAGAACCGACGATTGATATTCCAAGTATAGATCAGCCGGATCATCAACCGAATCAAACTCCCGGCAGCAATGGCCCTTCCTATTCAGGAGGACAGTTGGGCGGCGCTGAAACTGGTTATGATGCACATAGTGAAACATGGCTCATGTTGTGCATTGGTGCCGGCGCATTCTTATATTACAGTCAGAAGCGCAGAAGGCAGTTGGAGCGGATGCATTAAAGCATAGTCATACTGTCTGCGTATGCCATAAAGGTAATTGAAATTTGCACCCTAGCGTTTAGTGCTTGTAATCGCTGGGGTGCTTTTCTAATGGCAGTATTATAGAAATGATCCTTCATTTTCATTTCAATAAAGGGATAATGCATCCCAAACAGGCGTAAACTAAAGGATAAATGATTGGATTTTCATCGGTGAACACAAGATAGTGTATCTTCATCTAACTCCCTAGCAATTTGTAAGATTACTTACATTCTTGTTAAACAAAATGAAATGAGAAGGATACAATTTGCGTAACACTCAATTCCATGTTAAAATAGTGAAACCGGGTGGAATCTATATAAATGAGGTGTTGATTATGCTTTTTCCAAGTGAATCGATCTATTTGTTAAATATTGGAATTATCGCTGTTATACTATTGTTCGCATACAGCGGTTATCGTCAAGGACTCATGCTAAAACTGCTTGGAATCTGTGGTTTTGCGGTATGTGGCTTTTTGGCATGGGGTTTGTCATCACCTTTTTCTAAATTACTCAAACTGTTTCCCGAGGACTTAACGCCATTACAAAATACGATCGCAGGTCCTTTGTTTTATGACTCAATCAATCGCGCCATCGTCTTTTTGGTTTTATTTGTTTTGCTTGTCATCGTTGTGATTTTCTTAAAACCGATTCTAAAGGGGCTGGGAAAATTACCGCTGATTTCTGAGGTAAACACATTATTGGGAGCCGGTGTAGGGGCGCTACAAGGTCTGCTTTTGGTGATGATTCTGTCATTTGTCTTTGCGACACCTTTGTTTGCGAATGGGACAAAGGTAATTGAGGGAAGTTTGCTTCAGCCGCTGAATGCAATTGGCGAAACACTGCTGTTCTTTGCCCAAGGGCACATGGAGGAATTGAAATCTGTTCAAAAGATTGTAACCCCTTCTACTGCACTGGATGATGAGGATCGTGCGAATATCCGCAGTTGGCTGTTAGACTATGGTCTGGAGGAGAGCGGCGTGAATGCTTTCATGCGTGAAGTCGCGGGTGAACAAAATGAATGATTATAGTGTTTTATCCTTTCAAGAAGTAAAAGAGGAAATTGCTCGTTACTGTCATTTTTCACTTGGTCGTGAACTGCTTTCTGCATTACAGCCATCTGATCGCTACCTTTGGATTCAAAGAGAGAGTGCATGTGTTCAAGAGGCAATGGAATTGACAATTCGTTATGGGCGTCTATCCTTGCCTGCATTATATAATATCCATGCATCACTGGAAGATGCACGTCGTGATAAGGCGCTGCGTCCTATTGAATTGAATCGCATTGCCGCACAGGGCAGAGCGGTTCATGTTGTGCAGGCGTATCGCAAGGCATCTGAGGTGGAAACCCCATGTTTGAATGATTTATGTCATTCACTTCAAGATATCACTTCCTTAGTGAAAGAAATTGAGCGCTGTATCAACGCCCACGATGAAATCCTTGATCAAGCCTCGGCCAAACTTGCCGGTTTGCGGCGCAGTATCCGCATGTGTGAAGCCGATATAAGCAAAGAGGTTCAGCGTTTTATGGCAGCGAATAGTTCCAAGTTAATGGATACGATTTCGACTACGCGCAGCGGTCGTGTCTGTGTGCTGATTAAGGATAGTGAAAAAAACAGTGTACAGGGCTTTGTGCATGGAGTAAGTGCCTCCGGACAGGCGGCCTATGTGGAACCGGCCGGCTTATTGGCGCTGAATAATAAATTAGCCTCCCTCAATGATCAGCTTCAGGAGGAAATGGAGCGTATTTTGTGGGAATTATCCCAGCGTGTGAAAGAACACTATTTTGCGCTGGAAGCGAATCAGGAGAGTTTTGCGCTTTTGGACAGTTATTTTGCCAGAGCGCAATATGCGCAAGAACGAGATGGCTGTATCGCAGAAATTAAAGAACATGGAACTCGTATTTATTTAAAAGAAGCCAGACATCCGCTCATTGATCCAAAACGTGCTGTGGCGAACACATATGAAATGAATGCGCCATATCGCACTTTGTTAATCACCGGCAGCAATACCGGAGGCAAGACGGTCACGCTAAAAACAATCGGATTGGCCGCTTGTCTTGCACAAAGTGCTTTGCCTATTCTGGCACAGGAGGCCCAACTCCCTTTATTCTCTCATATATTTGCGGATATCGGTGATGAACAGTCCATTCAGGAATCCCTATCTACTTTTTCTGCCCATGTATCTAAACTTGCCTATATTATGGATCATGCCTCTGCGCATGCATTGATCTTATTGGATGAGTTGGGCAGTGGCACCGATCCCAAAGAGGGCGAAAGTTTAGCGATTGCAATATTAGAGGAACTGCATGAAGCACGTTCATTTGTGCTAGCAACCACGCATTACAGCGCATTAAAAACGTATGCGAAACAGCAAAATGATGTATTGATTGCCACAGTGGAATTTGATGTAGAGGCTATGAAACCCACTTATCGCTACTTGGCGGGGATCAGTGGCTCCTCCAATGCGTTTGCGATTGCCCGTCGTTATCATATGAAAGAACGGGTTTTAACAAGAGCAGAACAAATCAAGCGCTCACAGCAGACAAAGCAGGATCAACTGATGGATCGACTGGAGATGGAACTTGCTCATCAGCAAGTCCAGCACCAGCAAATGGAACAAGCGCAGGCAGAGATAGAGACACTGCGGGAATCATTGTTGAAACAACAAGCACACTACGATAAAGTGAAAGAAAAGGAATTGGCACAATTAAAGGCTCAGTATGAGGAGCGTATGGATGCGATCCTGCATGCGGGGGAAGCAATCGTTGCCGAATTAAAAGCACTGGATCGGGAAGTGAAGCCACATGTTGTAGAGGCTTTGGCTTATCAACTGCATCATGTGAATGATGATGTGGCAGAGGAAGTGCCCCAGCATAGCGCTAAGCCCCTGCATATTGGAGATTGTGTGGCGCTTGCCGGCCTGCATGCGCATGGTGAAATCATCGAATTGAATAAGGACAAAGCCGTGGTGCTGGTCAATGGGGTTCGGATGAATACAAAACAGAAGGATTTAACTTTGATCGCGCCTATGGACAAGGTAAAGAAAAGCAAAGAACGAGGATATGGCGTACAGCGTACGACTACGCATTTTTCCATGGAACTCAATGTGATTGGCATGCAGGTTCAAGAGGCATTGCCGATCATTGATAAATACTTGGATAATGCGATACTAGCTAAACTTACCACCGTGCGCATCATTCATGGAAATGGCACCGGTGCTTTGCGTAAAGGCGTTCATCAATTTTTGAAACGTCATCCCAAGGTAGTTGAATTTCGATTGGGCGGCCAAGGTGAGGGTGGAACCGGCGCTACGGTTGTCGCTTTGAAACAACGAGGTAAATCGTATGGCAAATATGGCAAATATTGAGGATAAATTGAAAATCCTGCCTGCTTTGCCGGGGTGTTACCTAATGAAGAATAAAGCAGGAGATATCATTTATGTAGGAAAAGCGAAAAAACTGAAAAATCGTGTGCGCCAGTATTTTGTCGGTGCCCATGATTTTAAAACACAGCGCTTGGTCGCCAATATTGATGATTTTGAATTTATTGTGACCGGTTCTGAAAAAGAAGCACTGCTTTTGGAAATCAATCTGATCAAAAAGCACACACCGCCTTATAATATCATGTTTATGGATGATAAAAGTTATCCTTATATTAAACTGACCAAAGAAAAAGCCCCGATTTTAAAAGTCGTGCGCAATACAAAGGATAAACAGGCAGAGTATTTTGGGCCTTTTCCGGATTCCTCTGCCGCGTGGGATACGATGCGCTTGTTAAACCAATTATATCCGCTGCGTAAATGCGCACGTTTGGCAAAGAAAGAGTGTTTGTATTACCATATGCATCAATGCTTAGCCCCTTGTGTTAAGGAAGTGGATGATGCGACGTATCAACAGATGCGCGCAGATATTCGTAAGTTTATGAAAGGGGATGTCAAAGCGATTTTAGATCAGTTACAGGTGGAGATGGAAGAAGCGAGTGCTCAACTACAATTTGAAAAGGCTAAGGAAAAGCATGAGTTGATCCAAGCGATTGCGCATGTGACCGCCAAGCAGCAAATTGATTTTAAAGATCGTAAGGATCGGGATGTATTTGGTTGTTATACCGATAAGGGCTATATCTCCATCCAAGGCTTTTTCTTGCGTGGTGGCAAGTTATTGGAGCGGACATTGCATATTACACCGCTGTATGAAGAGGAGGAAGAGGCATTTCTCTCCTTTATCCTGCAATACTATGAGCAACATCCCCTCCCTCAAGAAATCCTGTTGCCCCAAACATATGATATTTCCTTATTGAATGATACCTTGGATACCAAACTGCTTCAACCGCTGCGCGGAGATAAATTAAAACTCGTAGAAATGGTCATTGCGAATGCCAAAAATGTGCATGAACAGAAATTTGAATTGGCAGAGCGCAAAGTAAGTCGGCGTGAGGAAGCAATGCAGGAGTTATCCCGTTTGTTTCAAAAAGATCTGCATCGTATTGAAATCTTTGATAACTCGCATATTTCAGGGGCATTTAATGTATCCGGCATGGTGGTTTATAAGGATGGGGAACCCAGCAAACAGGATTATCGCTTGTATAAACTGGGTACTTACATCTCTGATTTGGATTCGATGAAAGAGGTTGTGTATCGTCGTTATACAAGGCTGTTAAAGGAAAAAGGACGTTTCCCCGATCTATTGATTGTGGATGGCGGTTGGCAACAGATTGAAGCGGCCAAAGAGATTTTAAAGGCACTAGAACTGTCCATTCCTCTGTGTGGCTTGGTGAAGGACGATCATCATCAAACCAGTGCTTTGATGGATCAAGATGGACAAATTATGCCGGTGGATCGCGCTTCTTCGCTGTTCTTCCTTTTGACGCAAATGCAGGATGAGGTGCACCGCTTTGCGATCAGTTATCATCGCAAACTGCGTGATAAGGCAATGACGAAATCCTTTTTGGATGATATTGAGGGCATTGGCGCAGTCCGTAAGAAAGCGATATGGCGTCATTTCAAAAGCAGGAAGCGTTTGGCTCAAGCAAGTGTAGAGGAGATTGCGCAGGTAGTCCCCAAGGCGATTGCCCAATCTATCTATGATCAATTACATTCCCCTAACCAAAACGAAGCAAATGCATATGATAAACTGTAAGCATCGCAAGTATAGGGGGTATTCATACGCAAACTATTTTAACACGGCGGGAAAAACAGGTGTTCGATCTGTTAATACAGAATTACAGCACCAAAGAAATCGCCCAGATGATGAGCATTTCAGATAAGACGGTACGCAATCATATATCGAATGTAATGCTAAAGCTGGGTGTCAAGGGAAGGGCACAGGCGGTCGTTGAACTGTTAAAGCTGGAGGAATTGCATTTATAGTGGTACCCAAAGAAAAGTCGAGCGATGGTTCGACTTTTTTCATGATTGGATCAGGATAGGTGAGATGTAGTAAAAGGCCGGGGCTTGGCAAGGGGACTTGACAAGAAGAGTATGGGAAGAGGAGAAAAAGATTTATAGTTTTGAATTGTTGTCAAATGGTAGTTTTATCTGGTGCCTTCGGCTGAGTGAAAGCGCGAAAGCATTTGACGCATCTCGCCCCCTGTGGTACACTTATTGAGCATTTGCATAAAGAAAGAGGTCACAATGACAAAATTTAATGAATTAGGAATCAGCCCTGAAATATTAAGGGCTGTGGAAGAAATGGGCTATGAAGAAGCAACGGCGATTCAAGCGGATGCGATTCCGGCCATTATGGAGGGGCATGATGTGCTGGGACTATCACGAACCGGCACAGGTAAGACAGCGGCGTTTGGCATACCGGCTATCGAGTCCATTCATGAATACTGCAAAGATGCCAAGGTATTGATCATCTGCCCAACACGAGAACTGGTGGAACAGGTGGCGACAGAATTGCGCAAGTTTTCTAAATATAAGGAAGGCATTAAAATCGTGCCGATTTATGGCGGTCAGCCGATTGATCGTCAGATTCAGTTGTTAAAACGCGGCTGTGCAATCGTCGTGGGAACACCCGGACGTTTAATGGACCATCTGCGTCGTCATACACTGCGCTTCACAAACTGTGAAACGGTAATTTTGGATGAAGCGGATGAAATGCTGAATATGGGTTTTAAAGAGGACATCGAAGAAATCTTAAAGTCCTTTCCTCAGGATCGTCATCCGCAGACAATTCTATTTTCGGCAACGATGCCGGAGGCGATTGCGCGCATTACGACGCAGTTTCAAAATGATCCGGTAAGAGTGGAAATCAAGAGTGCGCAAAGAACGATTGATACGGTTGATCAAGTGTATTATGAAGTGCCGCGAGGCAAGAAGGCCAATGCGTTGCGCGTACTCTTACAGCATTATGATCCGGAGTTATGCATGATTTTCTGTAATACAAAAAGCATGGTAGATGAGTTGTGTGCAGAATTAAATTCGCATAGTATGAAAGCGATTGGGCTACATGGTGATATGAAACAGGCGCAACGTGATTTGGTAATGAATCAGTTTCGCAATGGAAAATGCCCGGTATTAATCGCAACCGATGTGGCCGCACGTGGCATTGATGTGGATAATATCGCATTGGTGGTGAATTTTGACTTGCCACAAGATCCGGAATATTACATACATCGTGTTGGCAGAACAGGGCGTGCCGGTAAAAAAGGAAAAGCAGTCACATTGATTTTTGGCAAGAAACAATATTATGCGCTTAAGGATATTATGCGTAATACGAAAACCAGTATTGCCAAGCGCTTGTTGCCGACCAGTGAACAGATGGAGGCCGCCAACCGCAAAAGTTTTATTCAGTCGGTATTGAATGCGTCCAATGAGGGTGTCAACCAAGATTCGCTGGAGATCGCCAATGAATTGTTGGCCGAAGGAATCGCAGTTGAGAATTTAATCAGTGCTTTGATTTCGCTTCAATATAAAAATGAAATCATCGACATTGAGGATGATGAACTGCGCCGCTATCGTGAAAATTATGAGCGGGTGCGTTTACGTATTAGCATCGGGAAACGCTGTGGCATTCAAACCGGAAATGTGGTAGCGGCCATTATTGAGGAGAGCGGTGTGAGTGCGAAAGCACTGGGCCGTATTGAAATCCGTGAGGATTACACCTTGGTAGATGTGGATGTGGCAAAGGTGGATCTTGTGTTGGAGAAGATGCAGCATGCGCAAATTCGCGGTCATCGGGTGGAAATTCAGATTGAGGAAGCACCTAAACGCAAACATAGCGGCAAAACGAAGAGTCAATCCTATCGCAAAGAAAACGCAAAAGGCCGAATGAAAGAGCGATCTGCCCGTCGTGGCGCAGGACGTCATGAGCGCAGTGTTCGCAAAAGTAAAAGTAAGAAATAATTGCTAGTCATGCAATATGGCTTGAGAAAGATCGTTTGTATCTAGTAGAAACCTATTTATATTACATTTGAATA
This sequence comes from Erysipelotrichaceae bacterium, assembly GCA_022799495.1. Classification (GTDB taxonomy): domain Bacteria; phylum Bacillota_I; class Bacilli_A; order Erysipelotrichales; family Erysipelotrichaceae; genus C-19. The sequence continues at coordinate 41,237 of JAAWON010000007.1, forward strand.
AGTAAATAGGATTGAAAAAATATGTTCTGTATCACCGCTTTTTTTTACTGTGATGAGGATTTTTTATGGAGAAAAAAATGATATAATAGATCCATGAAGATATCATAAATTGAGAGAAAGGGAAGGAGAAATGATGGCTGTATTAGATAAACAAGCGTTAGTAGATGATTAGAGAAAACATCAAGTAATCATAGGAGATACAAAATGGATAGAGCGAAAACTACATTATTTATGTTGATGTCAGTAGATGGAAAAATTAGTACGGGTTCCTCTGATAATTTAGATGTGGATCAGGATTTTCCTAAAATAGCTGGTGTGAAGGAGGGGTTGCATCAATATTATGAAATAGAACAAACTACGGATCTATGGTCACTCAACTCTGGGCGGGTACAAGCAAAAATCGGAGTGAATACAAGGGAGTTACCGAACAAAACACCTGTTTCGTTTGTCCTCATTGATAATCAGCGTTTAACTGAACACGGAATACGTTATTTTTGTGCTCGCGCAAAACAATTTGTGCTAGTCACGACCAATAAAAATCATCCGGCATTTGGCATTCACGCAGAAAACCTTCATATTATCTATCAAAAGGAACTGTCCCTAAAAGAGATTCTTACCAAACTGAAAACAGAATTTGACTGTGAGCGCATAACGATTCAAACGGGTGGTACATTGAATGGTATGTTGTTGCGGGATAAACTAATTGATTTTATTGATATTATCGTTGCTCCTGTATTGATTGGTGGTAAAGATACTTCTACATTGATAGATGGGCGCTCTCTTGTATCGCAAAGTGAACTATCCCAATTAGGTGTGCTAAGATTGAAAGAATGTATCGTTCTAAAGCATTCTTATCTTAGATTGCGTTATGAGGTGATTCATGGATCCAATGATGCATCATTCGATGAAATGAATTAAAAATATCCAATGAAATAAGGAGAATGCCTGTGAAACGAGAACTAGGAATCGCAAGATGTGGTCTTGCTTGTTGCTTATGCTCTGAAAATACAAATTGTGCGGGATGCAATAGCGGTCAATGTTCGGATAAGGAATGGTGTGAGAACAGGACGTGTTCAAACAAGAGATCCACTACGCATTGTTATGCTTGTGATGAAGTTTGCAGGAAAGGTATGCTTTCAAAGATAAAACCATATGGGTTTACGTTATTTGCGAAGCGATATGGAGAGGAAATGCTGCTGGATTGTTTGGAGCGCAATGAACAAAATGGCATTGTATATCATCGCGAAGGGGTAATCGGTGATTATGATGCATTTGATGATGTGGAGAAGTTAATTACATTTATGAAAGAAGGGAAATCATCTCTTTAAATGGATGTGACCTATAGGTGCAGGTATTATACCGGATTTCCCATATAAAAAAGACGATGATGCATGAACATGGATTCAAGCGACATCGTCTGTTTTGTCTTGGGATGAATTTTGATCTTGTTTTGTATGCTCCTGAATGGTAAGGGTGCGGTGGGGATAAGGAATTTCAATTCCTTCCTCATCAAAACGCTGTTTGATTGCGATGCGCAGATCAGAAAGCATCGCATAACCTTGCGCATTATTTTTTGAATAGACACTGGTTTTTAAGCGCATGCCGTTTTCCGCAAAGGCGACAAGCCGTGTTACCACTTCAGGCATTTGTGCTTGAATCTCTTCAGGGGTACGGATATCTAAATAATTGGGATGATGCTTCACCTCCTGCGCAATGATCTCCATTGCCTTTTGAAGATCACTTTCATAACTGATCTCCACCTCTAAAAAATTACCCTTATGTGAATCAACTGCCGTGATATTCTCCAGTACAGCCTTATCAATCACGCTGTTGGGAATGATGATTTTGGTATTCTCTAAAGTTTGAATGATCGTATGACGCAAGGTGATATCCTTTACCGTCCCAAATAATTCTCCATCATTGATTTTAATCACATCATCAATTTGAAACGGTTTGAATATCAATATTAACATTCCGTTAATGAAGTTTCCGGCTGCTTCCTGTGCCGCTAAACCGATCACCACAGCCAGCACACCACCACCGGCTAACAGTGTTTTCAAAATCGTTTGAAAAGGTGTAAATAGATCTAAAATAGCATAAGTTAAAACCATATAGATGAAAATGGTTTTACTGCGCAATAATAGTTTATTTTTTCGATAGTGCATCAATACTTTCGTCGTGATTCGATTGACAATGCGCGCTGTGATGAACAGAATGAGCGCAGTACAGATGGTGGTAAACAGTGAATATTTCAAAAAATCAATCTGACCACCCCATGTATTGAGGGTATCTAAAATCGCATCAAAGTCCATATTCATTCCTCCGCTACGTTTCATTATACATGATTCCACCTATTCTTTCACTAACTTTTTACCATTTCTTACTATCTGTTCAGTTGTGTGAAAGGGGCACTATGGAACAGATAACTTCCACAATCATGGTAAAATAAGTGGAATTATGTGATATGGTTGAAATGCTTCAGAAAAAGGCTATAATTACTAATGACAAGAGGGTGAACTCAGTGGAAGTGCGTAGTCAATATTTAAAAATCAGAAATCTTCCGCAAAAGGAAAAGCGCATTGGCAGTATCAATTCCAAGCCCTATGTGTTTTTTGGCATTTTATTACTGATCTCCTTTTATTTCATCCGGCGACAAGTATATCTGCTGGGTGTCTTGATACAGGTGATTTCCATCTATAATTTATGTTTTACCCATAATGAAAAACTGGTGGAATTTTATCGTGGTTATGTAGTGTTTTATCATATCAATGAGCATAAGGATGATTGTTTTTTATTATTTTGGGAGGATGTGGCCGGGTGGTATTTTACCAATGGTAGTCATGGTTATGATGCGATCTGTGTGGAACTGCGCAATCATAAGCAAGTTACCTTACGCTGTGTGGAGCGTTGGAAGATTGCACGCTATTTCAAACGTTGTACTGCATTGAAACAAGATGCGATCTCTCATATTAGGCAGCTATAAGCAAAACTGCTGTCTTTTTTTCTAAAAGTAGCGTATAATGATGCAATAGAAAAGAGGGATTACGATGGACGATCCATGGTTGATACTGCGGGAAGGCGCAGGTTTGATGAAAGGTAAACTATTTCGCTACACTTTCATTTTATTTTTATGTGGTTTGATAGGAGCGCTATTGAATACACTGGTATCCACTGAACAGATGATGAATCAACCGCAATGGCTGCTTCCCTATGTTGCAGTTGCCATGGGGTTAATCGTATTGAGAAATACCGTTTATATTCTGTTCATCAAACGGGTGCGCAAGGAAGTGTTTCAAAAGGAAGATATTCTATATTCCCTGCATAAAGTAGGTCTTCATATAGCCACTGCTTTGCTGTTTGAAATATTGCAGTTGGGATTATCCTATGGGTTGGTGTTGATCAGTCAACTCATGCCGATTTTGAGTTTGCCGGTTGGGATCTTGCTACAAGCGGCCATCAGCGCTGTATCTGTTTTTATTGCCTTTGCGATTTATGATGGAGCCAAAGGCGCAATGATGATTGTCAACGGTTCGTTTCGGCTGATGTGGAAAAAGGCGCGTACTTTAATTATCATGGCGATGCCTTTGATCATATGGATACTGGTGTATCAAATGATGAATCATGCGATTTTAAACAGAATCGAGTGGAATCTTTCCCAAGTATCATGGGATGTATTGCAAAATGCCTTGGCGACTGCTTCCACGCAAGGGGCTGCCTATGCATATATCGCTTTGGAGATTGGCAATGCGCTGATGATTGCGCTTATTCAATATGTTCTGTTTGCAGGATATGCCTTTATTTATGAACAGAATTATACGCAGTATTATCCTTTTTCCATGACCATACCGGTTGGCGTGATACAGAGTGAAAAGATACAAGAATCCGGCGATTCATCAACTGCTGAAAAAGAGCAGGAAGATGCTTTGACAGCGCATGGACAGGATGAAGAGAATGGATAAGAGATATAAACGATAGTTGAATATATAATAAGAAAGGGATACACACATCATGCGGTATTCTTTTTTTATGCGCATGTTTGGCTCTATTAGATCCTCTTGCCACTGTTTTTTTGTTTTATCGGGTGGATTCACATCTTTTCATCGCAAACTTGGCTATCCTAAAAATACAAATCCCTTGCTTCTCTTTGCTTACTGCTACCTCACAAAGACAATCATACTCATTCTCTTAAATGAGCCTATCTTCATGATCTTGGTACAGAAAACCACTGTTTCGTATGGGCGATCAGGCTGTTTTTTTGTGTTTGCCTAATCTTTTTCGCAATTTTTATTCGCTTTTTGGACATATGACTCATATAATAGAATGTCTTGCATAATCAGAAGAAAGCAGATAGGTAAAGGAGGATATGAATGAACAAACAATGGTATCGGGCATTGTCCGCATTTGCACATCCCACACTGCTTGGGGTTGTGAATTCGGATGAGGAAACAAGCGCAGTGAGCCTGGATATTCGTTTGGTAGATTACAATGGGGAGGGCATCCAAAGTGACGCGCAGGATACACGCTTTATCAAAGTGTGTGAAGGAAATGCGCAGGATGTGATTCATCCCCTTTGTCTCAAACAGGGAGAGGCATATTTGCGTTTAGAAGATGTATGCGCACCTGTGACCATCTTCCAATGTGATGAGAACGGCAGGCGCATCAAGGGTCCATTTGCCGTAAGTTATGAATGGAATCAGGAAAGGATACAGGGGGATGAGGTCTCAATGGATGATGTAAGAGGCAATCAATGCATTGATATTCACAATGTGAAAGACAGGGAACTGACTTTGCGCATCGTAAAAAAACTGGTGAATCAACATGAGGAAACACAGCCGCTTTGTGAGGATCAAAGCTTTTTGATTCATGTGGAAGGGTGTGGCAGACACGAATGTGTTTGCTTGCGTCATGACAATGATTTCTGTGCACAGTTGCGCTTGAACAGTGGTGTATATCAGGTTTGGGAGGAGAACTCTGATTCCTTTTCCTTATGTTTGGATGGTACACTGATTTCAAGGGAAGCAGCTTTTCTGTTAAAACAGGCAGAACATACCTTAGAGGTAATCAATCATACACACACCGGAAATACCTTGTGTTTGGATCAATATGTTCGCTGCGCCAATGGCGAATTGATCAAACCGCAGGAACAGGAACGCTTTGTTGTTTCTGTGCGTGGGGATGGCTTTGAAGCGTGCTATACGTTGGATCAAGGCAATGATTTCGCTTATTGTATTGAGGATTTAGCGGATGGCTGTTATGAGGTGCTGGCGCAAAATTGTGATGGCATCACGCATTATTTGGTGAATGCCCAAGCGCAAAGTGATGAAGCGCGCGTGGAACTGTATGGTTGTGCGCGGGCCTCCGTGTTAATTCTCTGTGAACAAGAAGTGTGTATACAGGAAAGTCCACTGCGCATTTGTAAATACATTCGCAGAGGCGATCAAACACTGGTAAAACCGGATCCGGGTGAAAGTTTCCGTGTGATGCTTCGTGGTTGTGGCATTTGTGAAATCTTTAATCTGAATGCCTATAACAATTTTTGTGTGGATATCGAGCATATTTGTATCGGTGAATATGAAATTTGTGAATTGGATCATGAAGGTTATGTGGCAAGTTATATTGTTGATGATGGATGTGAAAGCACTGCGGCGCAGTTATGGATGAATCAGGGGACGAATCATTGTGTAACCATCATCAATGAAGAGCGCAATAAGGGGGAAATTACTTTAAGCAAAGTGATACGACAGGGGGATGGCACACTGGTGAAACCGGAGAAAAACGCTCGTTTTCTCGTTACGCTTCGCTCGATCTTTGCCCGTGAAACTTATGTGCTGGATCAAAGCAATGATTTTTGTGCCCATATTCATCATTTAAAGGAAGGCAGTTATGAGGTGAAGGAGCACCGCATACCGGGATACGCTACCACCTATCGCATCAATGGCGGTAAGGAAGAACACAAGGCGCGCTTTGTGGTGATGAATCATACTTGCAGCGATGTGAAGATCATAAACAGTGCCATCTGTGAAACAATCGGTGATCTGCGTATTTGCAAGTTTATTGCGAATGCTTATGGTGATTATGTAAAACCACAAAGCGATGAGGAATTTCAAATCCATGTGGAAGGCCCATGCTTGGATCAGTGCTACACGCTGCGGGCGGCGAATAGCTGGAGTATCTTGCTGGAAGGCTTGAAAAAAGGCGTTTATCGGATTCTTGAAGAAGGTGCCTACGGTTATCAAACGCAATATTTTGTGAATGGCGATGCGATGGAGGAGGCAGCGCTGGTATGCATGGATCATCAAAATCAGGATGTGGTGATTGTGAATACCAGACAAAGCAGTGGTACAATCAAACTGAATGTCGTAACACAGGATTGTGAAGGACAATGCCATAAACCGGCCGCAACGCAATTCTTTGATGTGGTGATTGAAACCTGGGAAGGCTCACGTTGTGTACGTTTGGATGCGCATAATCGTTTTGGCTTATTATTGGACGATCTGCCCAGAGGCAAAGTAGTGATCATGCAGAAGGACAGCTATGGTTATCGGGTACTGTATGAGGTAAATGGGGAATGTAAGAATCATGCCTCCTTAATCATGGAAGGGGAAGCGGCAAGTGTTACCATTGTCAATCAGGTGATGAATTGTAGCGGCGTGGTGCGTATCCGCAAACAGATCAAAACCCTGCATGGACGCATCATTCGTCCCTGTGATCAAGATCGCTATGCGTTTACCTTGCGTTCACGCTGTGTTCATGAGGAATTTACCTTAAGTAGACACAATCAATTCTGCGTATTGTTTGATGATTTAGAGGAAGGCGATTATAAACTAGAGGAATGCGCAGTGCCGGGTATGGAAACCAGTTATCGCATCAATGGCGAAGTATGCGAGGATGCACATTTCCATTTAGGCCGTGAGGATGTGGATATTGAAGTGCTGAATACTGTATTGCCACTACCGAAATTGTGTGTGCATAAGCGGGTATTGAAAAATGGTATACAGTGTAAGCCACAAGGGCATGAGCAGTTTCATTTCCAGTTGATTGGCAGAGATAAACATGAAACGTATTGCTTGAATCAGGAAAATGATTGGTGTGTTGAGATTGAAAACCTGTATCCGCAGCATTATGAAATCAGAGAACTGCATGCGCAGAACTGTGTGATGTATGAGATAGATGGGCAGATTCAGGAAAGTGGAAGACTGATGATCAAGGATCACGATGTAAAGGCAGTGATTATCAACCCCGCACCTAGTGAGTCCATTGTCCGTATCGACAAGCGATTGCGGGATATGAATGGTCAATTATGCCGTCCTTGTGCACAGGAATGTTACGAAGCGGTGTTGGAGAGTGATTGTTATAAGCAGTGCTTCACTTTGGATGCGCGCAATGACTGGTGTGTTGAGATCGAAGGTCTGCCACAGGGCAAATATCGTGTGTCTCAGTTGGGGGAAGAGTGCTTTGAGGTATGGATCAATGGCTCAAACTGCATGGATCAAACACTTTACTTGGGTGATCAGGATGTAGCGGTCACGCTGATTTCGCCACTGGGGTGTGAAAATGAATTGATTTTACGCGCCTATCGCTTATGTAACGAGCAAACACTGATGCCAAGTGCGGATCGCATCTATCATGTCAGTGTAACACATGAAGGAGTTTGTGATGAATTTACACTTGACGCAAATAATCATTTTGCCATCTCTTTAGCGAATATCCAATTGGGTGAATATCGGATCAGTGCCCGAGAAACGATGTTATATGAAGCATGTGGTGAATGGTATGAGCAGGCGATTGATGTGGAAATGGGCTGCGGCGAATTATGTGTGAATCTGTATGAGGAAGATCACCAGTGCTTTGATATCACAATTCATAAGCAGTCCAATCGCTCATCAAATGGGGATTGTGGCTGTCAGATGGATACACAGATTTTGCTTTGCGGCCCGAAAGGAGAAGAATGCTTCACCTTGGGGGCACATAATGATTGGACCTTGCATTTATGCGATTATCCGATCGGCTCCTATGAATTAACAGATATGAGCAATGATGCGGTATGTTATAAAATACAAGGGAAGTTAAGTCGCTATGGACGCTTTGTTCTGTGTGATCAGCCGGTAAGTATAACAATTGTGCCAAAAGAGGAAGAAAACGAGTGTCCTAGCACGTCATCCTGTGAAACAACACCTTGTGACGAGGAAATGTGCGGCGGCACCCTGCATGTACATGCGCTAATTCAAAATGCCCAAAAAGAATTGGAAAGTGCTCCGCGCAGTGCGGCATTTGCGCTACGCATCGACGGTGATCAAGTCTGTGAGGATATCACCTTAAATGAACGCAATGGCTTCTTGATGGACTTTGCTTATTTACCCAAAGGAAGCCTTCATATTACGGCGATGCCAACTGCTTCTTACAGCGCTGTCGCATACCGTGTCAACGGTGTGATACAGAAAGCGGGAGATATTATGTTGGGCAAGGAGGACATCCAAGTGGATGTTCTCTATGCGCAGGCTGAAAAAAGCGGAAGTATCCATGTGATGAAATATTTGCGGGATGAAAGCTGTGGTTGTTTCAAGCGTCCCTGCATGGATGAGGAATATGAAATCTGTATTCGCAGTGAGAATGAACAGCGCAAGGCGATACTCAATCGCGATAACAAATGGAGCGTTCTCTTTGATGAATTGGAAGCAGGCGATTATCGCATTGAGGAAACAGGCTGTGCCAATGTGAACTGCATTGTCAATGGCGGTAAGGAACAGCGTAATCCGATGATCAACGTTAGCGATCGTCAGATAAATGTCAAATTGATTCATGAAGCAAAACCGCAAGCGAGCGGAAGCTTGGAGATCTGTAAATATGTTTTAGATGAACAAGGCAATCAAATGACACCATCTGGGCAAAACAGTTGTTGGATTGCCGTAAAAGGAGAACAGGAGACACATCGTATTCTACTTCATGAAGCGAATCATTTCTATGCTCAGTTGCCGCATTTACCCGGCGGCAGTTATGAAGTGATACAGGAGGACAGTGAGGAAACGCTACGTTTTCGCTGTAATGGCAAGGAGATAAAAGACGGTCATATTGTGATTGGTGATGCACTATGCAGTGTGGATATCATCGCTTCTTCATGTCATACGGGCAGTATCACTTTAACCAAGCGGATACAGGATGAGAATGGCTTGGTTCAGATGCCGAAACACGGCAGTTATCGTATCCATGTATCGTCTCATGGTTATAATCAGATCGTTACATTGGATGCGCAGAATCGCTATTGTGCTGTGCTGAATGATTTATCCAATGGCTTATATGTAGTGGATGAATTGGATGAGGAAGGCGTTTTATATCGTGTGGATCACGGTTATTTGGTGGATCGAGCAATCGTAAAGGTAACAGGAGCACATGAGGTCAGCATCATCAATCCAACCCAAACTTGCGCCTGCGGTTCTATCCGCTTTGATCAGTATATCCGCAATTCAGCGGGACTGCTGGTTCGTCCAAGTGCTCCATCTACGTTCACTTATCATATCTCTACGCCTCATGAGCATAAAGAAATCGTGTTAAATGAGGCAAATCATTGGAGTACCCAGTTGGATCATTTAATGAACGGTAATTATGTCATCCATGAGGTTGGAACGCAAGCAGTTAGTTATATCATCAATGATCGCTCTGAATGCGACTATGGCATTGTAGATGTCAAGGGCAATGCGAATTTCGTCGCAATCATCCATCAGGAACAAGCAACTGATGCCGGTCAGATCACGATCACCAAATATGTGCGCAATGGCAGTCGCATAGAGCGAGTACATGAAGGTGGTGCGATCAGCGTACACATATCCGCTCCCGGTTATCAAAATGAAGTTATATTGAATCAGGCCAACCATTGGCAGGCGACACTTGGCAATTTGAAAGCTGCTCATTATGTATTGGAAGAGGTCAATCATGAAGGCAGTAACGCATGGCGTATAGATGGAGGTTATGAAGTCGATCATGCGATTGTGAATGTTGCAGGGGATGCTCATCAAGTCGATATGATCAATGAAGCACAAACATCAACCTCAAGCAATATCTTGCATATCGAAAAACGGATGCGTTTAGCAGGTGGCGCATTGTGCAAACCGGAAGGAACACAGCGCTTTACTTTCCTACTACAAGGGGCAAAAACAACCAATGTGGTGCTCAGTCAAGAAAACGATTGGACCATGCATTTAGAGGGTTTGGAAAATGGCAGTTATACGTTGAAAGAATTGGATGATCATTATGATGTATCCTATGAAATCAATGGCGTTTCCCATCAAAAGGAAGTTCCCTTTGTATTGAATGGAGGACGCGTGGAGATTCAAATTATCAATGCGCAAAGAATGATGCCCTCTTATGCGTTGGATCTCTTTAAGTATATGAAAAAAGATAACGGTGGTCTGATGCGTCCGGCAGATGGTGACAGCTTTGAACTTGAACTGATTGGACCAAATACGAAACAGCGTATTCTTTTGGATGATCAAAATCAGTTTCACCAGCGCATAACGGATTTAACTATGGGCACCTATACGATTCAAGAGTGTGATAACGACGCATACAGCACCAGTTTCTGTATCAATGGCAAACTGAGCACAAAGGGTGAGATTGTCATAAATGGACAGCGTCATGATGTGGTAGAAGTGATCAATGAACTGAATGTGAATCGCAATGTGGTTGATATCTTTAAGTATGTGAACGATGCGCAAGGGGAAATCGTAAAACCAAGCGGTGATGCATCCTATCGCTTTCTGTTGACCGGTAATCATATGCATCAGTTGTATACACTGGATCAAAGCAATGATTGGCATGTACAACTTGATACACTGGATAACGGTGAATATGAAATCATGGAACAGAAACGGGGCAATGAGCGCACACTGTATCGTGTGAATGGTGGTCCATTGAGCGCTACCGGTGAATTTGTTGTCAGTGGCGGCAGTCAAAACTTTATTGAAATCATCAATCAAAGTGAGGCTGCGGCGGATGGTGTGATTACCTTGGAAAAACGGATACGTGATGAAAATGGCGATGTACGAACACCGGGTAATGGGGAATCATTCCTTGTGCGCTTATCCAGTGAGGAGAATGGGTATGATGTAATTTATACGCTGGATTCCTATAATGGCTATACGCTTCAGGTGGATGGTTTGAAGCGCGGACGCTATCAAGTTCGTGAAAGTGATACAACAGGGTATGGGGTAACCTATGTGGTGGATGGCGCAAAAGAGTCCAGCGATGCTTTTGTGGAGGTAGCCGCCAGTGAGCATAGTGTATGCATTATCAATACCAAGACTGAACTATTCTTCCATGTGGAGCAGGACAACGGCCTGCATGTGGTGATTGAGTAAGGGATGTACTTCATCTTGTAGGAATCAATTGATGAATCAGGGGTTGTAGGCGATGGCAATTCATTCGCTTACAGCCGCTTTCTCATCTTGTAAGAGATGTCTTTTGGCTCATCAGCCATCCGCTCACTTGCCCCTTTGGGTAACGTGTACGCAGATCCCCACATTGGCGAAACGCATGTGATAGACAAAGGGAAAGATTCCTTTGTCCTTTCTTATTGGTTGGAAGTATAGTATAATATCACTTGTGGATGAGCAGCTCATCCTTTTTGTCCTTTAGCATATAGTAGTAGAGAAAGGAGCGTTCTATGAAAGAGAACCTATATCTGACTCAGGATTTGGCAATTATCAATTACAATGCGGCTTATCCGCGTACCGAGATTGAGTTGTTAAATTCCGCTGATTTTGCGAATGTATTGCGTTATTTTATTGATTATACGAAGGAGCATATGGAGGATCTCTATTATTATATATTGAATGGTAAAACGGAGCGGGAAGCAACGTTTGAAATGATTAAGTTGTTAAGACAGATGATTGTGTTGGAACTGGATGAGATTGACAGTCCTTATTTGAATGATAAAGGTAAATTGCTGGATGTGATTGAAGCAGTCTATGATTTCTGGAAGCGTCATCAGCGTTTTTCCATTATCAATGCGGGACGAGGGATGGCGATTCAAGAGTCCAGTTATATCGCTGCCGATTCCGGTTTTAATAATCTGATTCGTCAATTATATCGAACATTAGAAGAAAAGGTACAGGGCAGAAAAAACAGTGTATATCGTCAGATTCAATCCGGTACCAATGCGGCCATTGCCATTCGTGAAAATGGGTTGAAGTTAAGCGATACGTATGCGAAGCTAAAAGGAATTTGGTTTGTGGATTCGATTATGTTAAGGACACCGTTGATTATGCATCCTAGAAGCAATAAGCGTACCGGGATGTTTGCGGAGCGAGACAGCAATCCGATGGAGGAGTTCAGCGGCAATGCGCAGGAGTGGTTCTGTTATCCGGCGAAGATCGGTTCACTGTTGGCTTTTATCTATTTTCATCGCGATTTTATTGCATCGGCAATATCGCTGGGCAATTTGTTTGAACTGGCAAATGAAGATGAATGTCGTCAGAAACCCGATTTGATTTGTCTATTTGGGAATGAGGATGGCAAGGAACAGACTTCCTTCTATTATGATGCGCAAGAAGATGTGTGGATTGGTTGTGTGTCTTATCATGAGCGCATTGAATATTTTGGTTATATTAAGAAGATGAGTTTAACTCTGCATAATCTGGCGCAGATGAAAAAGGGATGGCTGCCGATTCACGGTGCTTTTGTCAATATTACGTTAAAGAATGGAAAGCGTAAGGGGATTATGTTGATGGGAGACTCGGGTGCGGGCAAAAGTGAGTCGATTGAGGCATTGAAGGCATTGGGGCATGATAAGATCAAGGAGATTGAAGTTGTTTTTGATGATATGGGAACCATTCATATTGAAAATGGTGTACCTTATGGTCAGGGGACGGAGATCGGGGCATTTATTCGCTTAGATGATTTGGATCCGGGAACACCTTATCGGGATATGGATCGCTCCATCTTTATGAATCCGGAATCAAGCAATGCTCGTGTCATCACACCGGCGGCCGCTTATGATATTGTGGCGGCCAATCATAGAATTGATTTATTTGCCTATGCGAATAACTATGATGATAAGTTGGGGATGCATCGCTTTGAGGATTTAGCCGATGCTAAGGCAGTCTGCAAGGAAGGAAAGCGCATGGCACTTGGGACAACGCAGGAAGTGGGGATTTCCACCACATATTTTGCGAATCCGTTTGGGCCAATGCAGAAGCAGGAGATTTGTGAGCCATTGATCGATACCATTTTTCAGTGTTTACAGGAGCAGCGGGTATGGATTGGTGAGATTTATACACACCTTGGCTTTGATAAGGACAGCCGCACGGGGTTACAGACGGCGGCGGAGCAGTTGTTGGCGTTTATTGAGCAGGAATAAACAGGCGGTTCAAAAATTGTCGATATATAAAGTGAATTTGCAATGTTAAAAAGAAAATGTGACGATAACATTATGGACAATTGTTTCATATAAACAGATTGACGCAATAAATTTGCATGGATATCTTATAGATGAATAGAAAATCTCCATTAACCTTTGGTAACCAATTCATAAAGAGATGAACATGAAAGAGTGAGGAGTTGAAAAACTCCTCATAATTATTTTAGGAGGGGAGTATGTTTAGTTTTGTTGATAATATGAAATTTACAACTTTGGATCAAAATTATATTAAAAATTACATAACGTTTGTTTTGAAATTTATTACAAACCATCAAACACGATGATAAGCCAAGAGTTAATATGTAAAGGGTGGTTTCTGCCATCTAATACATATGACTGCGGCTCATTTGTGGTAAATTGAAAAGCAGTTGTAAGAAAGGAGTCAAAAAAGCCTTATAACCGCTGGAAATCAACACAAAAGGAGCTGAATTTTATGAAATCTATCTTTGAAGAAATGGGCGGTACATACCGTCAAGTGGGCGATTATTTCATTCCCAACATTACTTTGCCGGATGACGGAGAATATCAGATAGGCAAATACGGGCGTATGCACCGCAACTATCTGAAAGAGTACCGTAAAATCCTCTACAACAACATGTGCTGGAGGGAACGCTGTTCAAGCATTTAGCTGAAATCGATCAAGCCTGCAATGAGCGCATTGAAAACATCGTTCCGATATGGCAAAGCAGGAAGGCGTAACCGAAGCACTCAAAGCGGCTGATCAAATAGAATGGGTGCGCCGTATGAACAGTATCCGTAACCGTGCGGAGGAAATTATCTTAACCGAACTTGTATATGCTTAAACAAAATCCCGTTATCGGCTATGATATGGCTGATAACGGGATTTTCTGTTGTTAGTCGTTTTTTTCTTCTGTGCTGGCAACAAGACGGTCAAAATCACTTTGATACAGACGATCTTGAATGACACGGTACTGCTCAAATTCACTTTCCGCAAAGGTTTTTGCGATTGCGGCTGTGACTTTACCCTTGTTTTGTAAGACTTCCGCATCGTTGAATTGCAGGAATGCATCCAGTTTGGAAGCCCAATCTGCCATTGTCATGGGAATATGCCGCCGTGCCTGTCTTGTAGCGTAGTCCAAATACATCGTAACGATCTCGTTAAGCTCCTGTATTTCACCATTGGATAAGTAATTCTTTGCAATCGACACATCTGCTTTTACGATTTTTCCATCAGGAGCGTTGCGCCATGAGGTTAATCCCATATGTTCTTTTGTGTGGTCTGCTCTTGCTACAATGACTTCCGCTGCGGTATTTCCATGAACGGCATAGTGCATCTTATTCTGTACTGTCGCAAAGAAATCTTTCGTGATTTGGCTATCAAAGGAATAATCGACGGCAGTAGCATAGATGTCTGTAATCTTTTGATAGAAACGGCGCTCACTGGCTCGAATCTCTTGTATCTCGGAAATTAAGTGTTCAAAATAATCCTCATCGAAAATTTGACCGTTAATCAATCTGCTCTTATCTAAAACATATCCTTGTTTAGCAAAGGTATCCAGCACTTTTGTTGCCCATTGCCTGAATTGTGTTGCCCTGCCGGAGTTGACACGGTAGCCAACGGCAATGATGGCAGATAGCAAATAAAACTTATATTGATAGGTTTTTCCGTTATCCGCAACTTGTGCAAAATTTGCACAAGTTGATTCCTCAGACAATTCGCCGCTTTCATAGATGTTTTTCAAATGTTTTGTGACAACGCTTCTGTCTACATCGAAAAGCTGTCCAATCGCTTTTTGTGTCAGCCATACATCGTGATCCTGAACACGAACTTCAATACCATCCTCGTGGGCAT
Source organism: Erysipelotrichaceae bacterium (assembly GCA_022799495.1). Taxonomy (GTDB): domain Bacteria; phylum Bacillota_I; class Bacilli_A; order Erysipelotrichales; family Erysipelotrichaceae; genus C-19. The sequence continues at coordinate 56,461 of JAAWON010000007.1, forward strand.
CCTTTGTAAATACAAGAAAATCCACCGTGCTGTTTCGGATCTGCAATTTTGTATTCTTATTTTCAGCCATTATGTATCACCATCCAATCATTCCTTATCGGAGCTGTTTTTTCTCGCTCTGCTTTTGTAAACATTATGCTTATTCTTGCACTGAGGGCTGCAAAACACAGCACTTGGTCTGCTTGCAACAAAGGCTTTGGTGCAGTGTCTGCAAAGCTTAATCGGGTTTTCACTGTCGGTCAGCATAAAGCTGAACATCATCTGAATACCCAGCAGCAGGGAATGAAAGTCCCAAACGATGGCCGGCTTATCCAACAGGGCGATATGGTAAGTTGGCGCTATGCCGCCGAATGCCGCCATGCTCTGCTGCATCATCTGCCGGGTTTCATCGTTCAGTGTATCATACTCCTCATAATAAAGGAAACTGTTGATATAGGTAAACGCCCAGTCAATGAACTGCTGTTTCATCCATTCATATCGTTCAGAATATTCCCGCTGAAAGCTCATGTTGACCGCCATCGGCTTGTCTGTCATGGTCAAAGCCAGTGCCATCATAACACGGTCATTCTGGATGTTCCGCATGGACTCGATACCACGCTTGATCACATCCAATTTGTCGAATGGAAAGAACAGTGCCAGATATTTTTCAGTGGACATAGTTTCTTCTTTGATGAAGTGATTTTTCGGCAGGTACACCGCCTCATATTCCATAAAGTTTGGTGTGGTAGGTAGCGCAGTCATCAGTCCAAACAAGCCGTATTTCACCGCAAATTGCTGGATAGCCTTCTGAATTTCGGCATCCGGCTTTTTGCTCATACCCATGCGTCCTATATTGATGGCATCCAATACAATTTTCTGATACTCTGCCAGTGGATCATAAATACTCGGTTGCGCCGTCTTGGTGGGCGTGAGATACAGAGTTCCGTCCTCTGCCGCCCTCCATTCATATTCACTATATCGCACCCAGTTAGAACTGGTGCGTTCAAAAAGGTTCTTCATATACAAAACCCTCCGTCATGTATTGTAATCCAAATAACTTCAATTCATATTACCAATTATACGATTTCTTTTCTTCAGAATCAATCTCCGTCATATTTTCTTCTAAAAAATCTTTTTCCAATAAGGTCATTGGCTGCTGCTTTTCTGCCTTATCCAAAAGTGCAGGAAGCAGCTTTTTTCGTATCTTTTTGAGCATTGTACCACGCACCTTGCGGATGTTCCGGTCGCTTTGATTCCGTATTTTAGCGATCCTTGTTGAGCTAAACAGCTGGACAGCGCAAAGAAAGAGCAGCTCCTTGTGCTCCGCATTCAATTCCCAGAGGATTTTGGATAGGTATTCTTCTGTTACAAGTTCATGGATGTCGTAAGGACAGTAGAAAATGGCGTCAATGAAATCTCCCTTTCGGAGCTGCTTTTCCAGTACATCGTTCAGCGTATCAGGGAAAAAGAGTTCATTGGCAGATGCACCATAGTCAAGCGGAACATCATCACCGCTGCGGCTGAGTTCATGATAGCGTTCCCTACGCTCACGATTAGCGTCCAGCCTGTTCCACCATGCAATCACATTTTCAAAATCCCGCTGTGTTCTGGCGGAATCCTCCAATCGTGCAAGGGCTTCTGCCCGCAGTTCTCGTTTGAGCTTCTTACGCTCCGGTTCTTCCTCGTCAGTACCATCCTCAAAGGGATGTTCCTCGGCGTCGGCTTCCAGTTCTTCGATGAGCTGTTCTTCTTTTGCGATCTGCCACATGGCTTGTTCGGATAATTCGGTTTCTTCGGTATCTGTATCATTGTCAGCAAGAACAACTTGGTTCTTCCGCTTCCTTCGCTTCTTTTCGGGAAGATCGTCAGCGTCTTCTTCCTCATCGTCCCAAAGGGCATTTTCATCTTCTTCGTCATCGACTATGTAATCGGAATCGTCCGTTTCATATTCATCTTCATAGTCAGTATCTTCTTCATAAAAGCCGTCATGTTTATATCGTTCGGGATCGTCGAACACCGCAGACACCTCCCTTCAAAAATATTTTTGAAAATTTCTTGGATTCTCCGTAAAAACAGTTCCGCTAAGTACCCTGTATTTCTCCTATAAGTGAGGAGGTAATCTATTTTGTCTGTTAATAGATTACTTTCGACACTGAATGAAAGGAGGAAACCGCCTATGTCAAACAATTATCGTGAGCTGACGGGCAGGGAGAAGCAACGGATTAAGAAGCTGGTTACTTCTCTCTGTGCCAACTACGACAAAGAGTACGGCTGCCTGCCATTGGACTGTGACTGTCCAATGTTGGGTATCTGCTTTACCAACAGCGCACTATGCAGATATTTCCGCAAGTCTGTCCTGCCGGAAGATGCAGGGTTGGAAGCCGTATTCACGCAAATACCGACCACTCATTGCAAACAATGCGGCAAGCCGTTCTCAACTGACGGAAAACGGGTGTACTGCTCACAGCACTGCGCCGAAGAAGCTCGCCGTAAGCAGACCGCAGCAAGGGTGCGTAAGTACCGAGAAAAACAACAACAGATGTAACGCTTTTGCCCTCGGAAAGCCTTGTGCCGCAAGGCTTTTTTGAGGGCATTTCTGCATTGGCAGGGTGTTAATACCTTTTGTTCGATTTTAACCACGCAAATGGTTACACCATGCCGGAACTAAACCTATTATACGAAAAAATAATGAACATTTCAACACGGAGGTAACTGCCTATGGCAAAAAACGAGAACAGTAATTTTTCTTATATGACTCGCCGCATTGGCGGCACCACCTATAAAGTTAAAGTAGTATTCAGCGATACAGAGAAAGAAACAATGGAGGATAAAATTTTACGGATGATTCGCAATGAAACGGTTACAACTGGCGGAACTTGTGGTATAATAGATTCACCACAAATGAGCCGACAGTCTGAAAGGAGCGCATCATGAGCGTAAAACAGACTGAAGGAAAAATCACAGCTTTATATGAAAGGCTGTCCCGTGATGATGACCAGACTGGTGATAGCAACAGTATTGTCAATCAGAAAAAATACCTTGAAAGCTATGCCCATCAGAAAGGTTATACGAACTGTCAGCACTATACCGATGACGGTTGGAGTGGAGGGAATTTTGAGCGTCCCGCTTGGAAACAGCTTATTGCAGACATTGAAGCAGGCAAAGTTGCTCATGTCATTGTAAAAGATATGAGCAGGGCGGGGCGTGATTATCTGCAAACAGGCTTTTACACGGAGGTATTCTTCCGTCAGCATCATGTTCACTTTGTGGCGATTGCCAACAGCGTGGACAGCGACGATCAGAACAGCAATGAGTTTGCCCCGTTCCTCAACATTATGAACGAGTGGTATCTTCGTGATTTGAGCCGCAAACAGAAAACAGCGATCCGTGTGAAAGGCGAATCCGGCAAACCTACCACCAACTGTGCCATCTACGGTTACAAGAAAATGCCGGGAGATAAGTACAGTTGGTATATCGACGAGGAAGCCGCTGCAGTTGTCCGCCGTATTTTCCGGCTGACCATCGAGGGAAACGGGCCCTATGACATCGCCCGTATCCTCTATGATGATAAGGTGGAAACCCCTGCGGTCTACGCCGCAAGGCAGGGACGTGGCGTTTGGAAAAGCAAAGAGGAATTTCCCAACCCGTATAATTGGAGTGGTTATATCGTCGGGCAGATTCTTTCCAAGCCCGAATATATGGGGCATACGGTCAACTTCCGTTCTCATAAGCAGTCCTACAAGGACAAAAATCCGGTTATGAATCCGCAGGAGGAATGGCTGATCTTTGAGAACACCCATGAAGCGATTGTAGATAAGGAAACATGGGAGCTTGCACAGAAACTGCGAAAGACACCGAGACGCCATGATACGCTTGGCGAAGCCAATCCGCTGACAGGACTTCTGTTCTGTGCTGACTGCGGAGCGAAGATGATCAATCACCGTTCCAAAGGCGGTACGGAGAACAATCCCTATCCCTCTGATTTTTACGATTGCTCCGCCTACACGCTGGCACATCAAAAGCGCACTGAACGAAGTAGCGGAAGAAAGCTCTGTTCGTGAGAAGCTGCGGACAATTCAGAAAGAGCAGAAATCGCAACAGCAGAAAAAGCCCAAGTACAAGGATTGGGAGAGATAAAATCAGCGGG
>JAAWON010000047.1 GCA_022799495.1 Erysipelotrichaceae bacterium
AATGACCTCACTTTCTCATGAGGTCTTATTATAATCCTTCTTTAGGACATAATCAATTTCGTTTCATTAAGACATTATCATTTTCGAATCATAAAAAAACAGGGAAAATGAAAGTTTTACTTTCCTTTGTGAGTATTTTTCTTTATAATGTATATGATAAGAAATAAAGGCAGAAAAGTAAGGTGGATGATGATATGTATAAACGCGTCTTATTAAAATTGAGTGGAGAAGCATTGTCAGCAAATGGGAATGCGTTTGATCCGCAAATCTTGGCTAACTTGGCCAAGGAACTCAAAGAGGTTCATGAACTTGGGGTGGATTTGGCAATTGTAGTTGGTGGAGGAAACTTCATTCGCGGTAAAATCGCTGAACAGATGGGAATAGAGCGTGTTCAGGCTGATTATATGGGAATGTTGGCAACTGTCATCAATGCATTGGCAGTACAAAGTGCTTTGGAACAGGAGGGGGTAGAAACCAGAGTACAAACTGCGATTGAGATGCAGAAAGTCGCAGAACCCTTTATCGTCAGACGAGCATTGCGGCATTTGGAAAAGGGGAGGATCGTCATTTTTGGGGCAGGTACCGGAAATCCTTATTTCTCTACCGATACAACAGCGGCACTTCGAGCCAGTGAGATTAAGGCAGATGTTATCTTGATGGCGAAAAATGGTGTGGATGGTGTCTACAATGCGGATCCTAAAACGCATCCGGAAGCAATTAAATATGAGGCGCTGTCCTATATGGATTTAATCAAAGAAGGTCTACAGGTAATGGATACAACCGCCACCAGCATGTGTATGGATAATGAAATAGACTTGGTGGTATTCAATATGAATGAGCCCGGCAATATCGTCAAGGCAGTCAAAGAAGAAATCACCGGAACGACAATATCAAAGGAAGGTAAATAAAATGGAATATATGAACATGATGAATGATAAAATGAAGAAAGCGATTGAATCATTGGAAAGCAATCTGCGAACGATTCGTACCGGACGTGCCAATCCAACGATTTTGGATCGAGTGGAATTAGAGTATTATGGTTCTATGACACCGTTGAATCAGTTGTCCAGCATTTCAGTCGTGGAGGGCAGACAACTTATGATCAAACCATTTGATCGAACGATGTTGAAGGAAGTAGAGCGCGCTGTCGCAATGGCAGACTTGGGCTTGGTTCCACAAAATGATGGCAATGTCATTCGCATTATGATTCCTGCCTTGACAGAAGATCGCCGTAAGGAATTAAGCAAGGATGCCCACCGTATGGGAGAAGATGCAAAAGTGGCAGTGCGAAATATCCGTAGAGATGCCTTGAATGCCGCAAAGAAAGACAATGAATTAACAGAGGATCTCAAGAAAGCAGCCCAAGATGATATTCAAAAGGCAACGGATCAGTTTGTGAAACAGATTGATACAATCGTAGAGGCAAAATGCAGCGATATTATGTCTGTATAGTCAGATCCCTTATCGAAACACAAGTATGATTAACCCACAAGAGTGGGTTATCTTTTTAGGAGGTATGGGAGTATGAAGGAAAAGATGCCAGCGCATATCGCGATTATCATGGATGGGAATGGGCGATGGGCGCGAAAACGTGGTTTACCGCGTACTGCCGGTCATAAGCAAGGAGCGCAAACGATACGCTCGATTGCGATTGCTTGTAATGAGCGTGGTGTAAAGGTACTGAGCGTTTATGCATTTTCAACTGAGAATTGGAAACGACCGCAGGATGAAGTCGATTATTTGTGCAAACTACCGCGTTTCTTTTTCAATCGCTATATGGAAGAATTGATTAAAAACAATATTCAGGTACGCTTTCTGGGTGAAATCGAACGCTTTCCTGAGGATACTCGTAACGTAATTTTAAGTGCGGTGGAAAAAACAAAGCACAACAGCGGATTGATCTTATGTTTGGCGGTTAATTACGGCGGACGTAGAGAGATCACATTGGCGGCACAACGTTATGCGGCCGCAGTGTTAAAAGGTGAGGCGGATTTACAAATAGAGGAAGAGGCATTCAGCCGTTATTTGATGAGTTCAGAACTGCCGGATGTGGATTTGATGATTCGCACCAGCGGGGAACAGCGTCTCTCAAATTTTCTACTTTGGAGTAATGCCTATGCGGAATTTATTTTTACTCCTGTGGCATGGCCGGATTTCGATGAAAAACAGTTGGATTTGGCGATTCAGGAATATCAGGAAAGAGATCGTCGCTATGGAGGCATATCATGAAAACACGTATTGTGACTGCGCTGGGAATCTTAGCCTTTATCATTCCGGCTTTGTATTATGGCGGGTGGCTGTTGCTTGCGCTGATTTCCTGCATTATTGTAGGTGGTGGAATTGAGTATTTGGGCTTGCGTGATGCGGCTACACCATGGCCGTTTTGGGTAAAGCCAATGGCAATTTTATGTGCATTTGTGATTGTCTTTTGTCCATTGACACAGTTGTGTATCCCGCTATTTGGTATCAGTGTTCTGTTTTTTTATGCCGTACCGGTTTTTAGCGAGCGCTTTGATACGAAGGACAGTTTTCTTTGTGTATCCTACTTGGCTTTCTTCTATTTGTTGGCATCCAGTTTTCTTAACATCTATACAAGCAATCCCAATTATATTTGGTTGATTATCATCGCAACTTATACTTGTGACACAGCTGCTTATTTCAGTGGTTACTTCTTTGGTAAACATAAACTAAATGAGCGCATTTCACCTAAGAAAACGATTGAGGGAAGCATTGGCGGCTGGCTCATCGGCGCAGCTTGTGCATTTGCATATTCCTATATCATGATCCCTGATTTTACGTTATGGGAGATGGCGGCTGCATCGTTGCTGTTGCCCTTGAGTGCACAAATCGGTGATTTGGCATTCAGTGCGATGAAGCGCAGTTTTCATATCAAGGATTTTTCCGATTTCTTGCCCGGTCATGGCGGTATTTTAGATCGCTTGGACTCTTTGATTTTTAATTTCATTTGTTTTGCGATGATTTTGGCGGTGATGACATTATGAAAAAAATACTGTTATTAGGCGCAAGCGGCAGTATTGGCACACAGTGCATGGATGTGGTATCGCATCATAGAAATGATTTTACGATCATAGGCTTAAGTATCGGGTACAACATCGCGAAATTGAAGGAATGTTTGGCGCTGTTTCCTGAGGTGCAGCGGGTCTGCGTTGCGCAAGAAAAGGATTGCCTTGCCTTGCGGACACAATATCCAAGCATTCAGTTCAGTTATGGCGAGGATGGCTTAAGTGAATTGTGTGCATGGTCTGAATATGACCTATTGGTCAATGCGGTTGTCGGTTTTCGCGGATTGCGACCAACTTTAACGGCGATTACGCATGATAAGGATGTGGCCTTGGCGAATAAGGAAAGCTTGGTAGTAGGCGGCAGTCTGATCAAACAGGCACTGCGGGAACATCAATCTACCTTGTATCCGATTGATTCTGAACACTCGGCAATTTTCCAATGTCTGAGAGGTAACGAAGCGCATGCGGTGGATCGTTTGATTATTACTGCCAGTGGCGGAAGTTTTCGGGATCGCACGCGTGAGGAATTGGCACAGGTAAGCGTACAGGATGCTTTGCATCATCCGAATTGGCAGATGGGAGCACGCATTACCATTGATTCTGCGACAATGATGAATAAAGGATTTGAAGTGATCGAAGCACATTATCTATTTGATGTACCCTTCGATCGTATTGAAACGCTTTTGCATCGAGAATCGCTGATTCATTCCATGGTACAGTTTCAAGATGATGCGATATTAGCACAAATGGGAACCCCTGATATGCGTTTACCAATTCAATATGCACTCTATTACCCGGAGCGGCATAAGATTTATGGCAGTGAACCGCTTGATTTCAAACATTTATCTGCGCTGCATTTTCAAGCGATGGATTTCGATCGTTATCCCTTACTTCGTCTCGCTTATGAGGTGGGAGAGCGTGGCGGTAATGGCGGTGCAATTTTGAATAGTGCGGATGAACAAGCAGTTGCACATTTCTTAAAAGGCCATATTTCCTTTTTGGAAATTGAGCAAGTCATCTTTGAAGCGATTGCAAAACTGCCTTTTATCGCTCATCCCAGTTTAACCGATTTATTGGACAGCGATGCAGCTGCACGGCATTTTGTCGATGAATATGTAGAAAGGATATAATCTATGTCAATACTATATTTTGTTTTAATTTTGAGTGTGATTGTGGTAATTCATGAACTTGGACATTTAATCAGTGCGAAATATTTCAACGTTTACTGTAAGGAGTTCTCCATCGGTATGGGCCCAGTACTCTATAAAAAACAGTTCCGTGAGACTGCTTTTGCGATTCGTGCTTTACCGATTGGTGGCTTTGTATCCATGGCCGGTGAGGAAGGCGTGGATGATGAGAATATCCCATTTGAGCGAACGATCAAGGGAATTCGCTGGTGGCAACAGATCATTGTTATGGCTGCCGGAGCCATCATGAATATTTTATTGGCATGGATTCTATTCATTGCGGTGACCATGGCACAGGGCAGAGTATCTTTGCCTGCGGAACCGATTATCAATGGATTCAGTGAAAACTCCGCGGCACAGGAAGCCGGATTTCAGATCGGAGATCGCATTACAGCGATTAGCAGTGAGGGGGAAACAACGACCATTGACAATTTTGATGATATCAGTGAGCATTTTGCATATTTTCCCGACGCTGAGGCAGAGTTCACTGTAAAGCGAGGAAATGAGACGCTAAACATCACCTTAACACCGCGTTACAATGAGAGTGAGCAGCGCTATTTGGCCGGATTTACTGCCAAGAGCAATATTCGCGATATCAATGCTTGGGAGAGTTTCTACTATGGTACGCGGCGCATGCTGGATGGTTCTACCGCAATCTTTGATTCCTTAAGTAAACTGATTCGGGGTATTGGTTTGGAGCATCTGAGTGGACCGGTGGGAATCTACCAAGTGACTGCCCAGACAACGCAGAACGGTTTATTGCCGGCATTGGCATTGATTGCATTACTTTCTCTTAATATTGGTATTTTTAATCTCTTGCCGCTGCCTATTCTGGATGGAGGAAGAATCTTCATTGTTTTGATTGAGAAGATTTCCGGGCGAACATTGAGCGAGCGTGCAGAATCCATTGTTATGGGGATCGGTGTTGTATTGCTTGTGGCGCTTATGGTGTTTGCGACATGGCAGGATATTATGCGCTTATTCTAATAAAACATGAAAAAGAACAAAAGAACCCATCACGGGTTCTTTTCACTTATGAGAAATCATCTTGATCAAATAAATAAGCAATTCAAATCAAAAGCACAAGTGATATCCTGTTTGAATCCGCATGAGTTAAGGTACATAGCATAAAAAAAGAAATGAAATAAATAGCATTTTTATAAAAATTGCGCTACACTAGAAAGCATAAGTAGGAGGTATTCTATGGGGAAAAAAGAGCAGTTACACAATCAAGAAGCGGTGTTGAAAGCAACACGAACACCGTTATTGCGCAGGGAGCGTTTGATTGCGTTGGGGCGCATTGTTTGTGCACTAACGGCACTGATAGCGTTGATTTTATATGATCAACAGAAGGAAGCAGGCTGGCTTGGGGTGAGTCTCACAGCGGTTGGTGTTTTCGCATATCTGATTCATTGCCACCATAAATGCAGGGAACAAATATCTCAATATAATGCGAACATCACACTCACAGAGCGCTTATTGCGACGCTTTGATGATACATGGATGCAAGAGGAAGCGGATATCGCTTCACCTTTAGATCCTGTGGCTTTTGATTTGGATCTCAATGGGCCACATTCCCTCTATAACTATCTTTCTTTTGCGGCAACGCCTTATGGGAAAAAGCGTTTGAGCGCATTGTTATATGGTGAGGATGATGAAATTACTTCCATCCAACGTCGCCAAGCGGCAATCGCAGAACTCTTATCACAAGATGCATTTACGTTTACGCTCATGAGTGCATCAGCACGTTTTTCATCAGACCAACGTCATTTGAAAGAGGAGGACTTAGAATCGCTCATTGCTTATGCAAAAGCGCAAACATCTCTGTTTCCTAAGTGGTTTCTATGGTTCAGTGCGCTGATGGTTTGTGCTACTATGATCTGTTTTGTATTTGGATGGATTGGCATTTTGCCTTATGGCTATGGAGCGCTTTGTTTGTTGATCAATTTGGTGATTGCGTTAATCATCGCTCATTTCGCTCAACGCAGTTTATTTTTGTTAAAGGACGTTGCACTTGTGCTCAAAGATTATACGCGTTTTTTTCATCTGCTTCAAACAACATCTTTTCAATCAACCTTATTGCAGGAAATACAAGAACAAATGCGACAGGGACAGCAGGGGATGCGCCATTTGGCAAAGGTGGTGGAACTGCTTTCATTACGTCGTAATATCATATCCTATATTGCTTTCTCTGCTCTTTTTCAACTGGATGTGTGGTGTGTGTGGGCGATGGAACATTGGCGTAGGTGTTATGGGAAGGATTTGGAGTACTGGTTAAAAGCAGTGGGAGAATTGGAAGCACTACTATCTCTCAGTGTGTTGGCGCAAGTCAAGCAAACCTATTGTTTTCCGCAGATGCTTACCAATGAGTCACCCCATTGCGAAATTGTCGCGGGAATGCATCCCTTATTGAAACAGGACATCGCAGTGGCTAATTCCATCAATTTGGATCATGGTACATGGATCATAACCGGCAGTAATATGAGTGGGAAAACTACTTTCTTGCGTACCGTAGGTATTTCACTTATGTTATGTCGTGCCGGCGCTCCCGTCTGTGCCACGACAATGAAAACAACTCGCTTAAAAGTCTACACGTCCATGCGGATTCAGGATGATGTCAGTGCCGGTGTTTCCAGTTTTTATGCGGAATTATTGCGCATCAAAATGATGGTAGACGCATGCCAAAGAAAAACTGCCATGCTGGTACTCATTGATGAAATCTTTAAAGGGACCAACAGTGCGGATCGCATTGCCTGTGCGAAGCGGGTGATTGAACGCTTGCACGAGCCATGGGTGATTACAATGGTCTCCACGCATGATTTTGCACTGTGTGATTGTGAAGAAGATCCAAGGCTACAAGCTCATAACTATCATTTTAGTGAGTATTATGAACAAGATGAAATCAAATTCGATTATCGTTTAAAAGATGGCCGCTGTACTTCTACCAATGCACAAGCATTGATGCGGTTGGCAGGAATTGACACGTAAGACAATTCCTGTTTTTTTATTGCCAAGGAAAACGCATTGTATGACAACAACCGACACCAAAAATAAGGAATCAAAAAAGCCCATTCGCAAGGGAAGGGCAGCTTTATAAATTCATTTTTTTCTTTCAGCCAGCGCATATTGAAGGGCAATGATTGTTTTAGCATCGCGAATTGCGCCTTCCCAAATCATTTCATAGGCACGCGTGATGGGAAACCATTTGATTTCAATCTGTTCATCCGGATCCATCGCCAAGCGCTCTTTGACCGGTTGTGGCTGGGTACCTAGATAGAGGTAGATCGTTTCATCACAAAAACCGGGAGTGGTGAAAAAGGAACAAAGAAAGCGCACATGCTCACAAACATAACCCGCTTCTTCGTTTAATTCACGAATGACGCACTCCTTTGGATCTTCCTTCGCTTCTAATTTACCGGCCGGAATTTCCCATAATTGGGTTTGCGCCGCATAACGATACTGTGATACCAATAAAACCTCATCCTCTCGCACTGCCAGTATTCCTGCACCGCCGTGATGATGAATGACATCACGGGTCGCTGTTCTTCCATCTGCTAGGGCAATTTCATCTTGGGTCATGGAGAAGATTGCGCCTTGATAAATGGTTTTGCTACTTAACTGTCGCTCCATAAAATCCATTCCTTTCTCATCTTTATTGCTTTTATTATACGCATAGGAAATAATTTATCAATATCTTGCTGGCTTCTTTTGACTTTATTTATATGATGTGTATCATTATTTACCATATCAAAATAAGAATGCACAAAGGAAATAAAACACCAACCAAGGCATACCACAATCAAACAAGCATGGGGGAATCTTAAAAAAGCGATACATAAGGCCACCAACAATGTGCATACTAGTGCATAGGAGGCGGATGATATGGAAAAAAAGCGTTTGCAGGAGACGGCAAAGAAGCATGTGCCACCACAGCACAAGGGTAAAAATGCCCTGATCGCATTCATTTGTGGTGGTACCATCGGAGCGTTGGGACAGTGCTTGTTATATTTGTATATGGAACTGTTTGCGATGGAAGAAAAAAGTGCATTATCCCTCGTGGTTGTGACAATTATATTGGCAACTGCCTTAGCGACAGGCTTTGGTGTATACGATAAGTTGGCACAGCGTTGTGGCGCCGGTTTGTTTATCCCGATTTCAGGTTTTGCCAATGCTTTGAGTGCAGCCGCATTAGAGGGACGCAGCGAAGGTCCGATCTATGGGATTGGAACGAATATGTTTAAACTGGCAGGTAGTGTTTTAACCTATGGTATCGCCTCGGCGTTTTTCTTTGGCGCTTTGCGTTTTTTGATGTTTGGAGGTTGAGCATATTATGACAATACATTTTAATCAGGTATATGTTGCATCAAGAGCAGCGGTCGCAGGTCCGCTGGAAGCACAGGGTCCACTCAAGGATTTATTTGATAAGACCTATGAGGATGCATATTGCAACGAAAAGAGTTTTGAAAAGGCTGAACGCGCTATGCTATATGATGCATGTGACGTGGCATTGCGCAAAGGGGGCTTTAAACTATCCATGATGGATGTGGCAGTTGGTGGGGATCTGATCAATCAACTGACTTCCTCTCATTATTTTGCCCGTGATTTGCAGTTGCCCTTTATCGGTATGTATGCGGCATGTGCCACCAGTTCCTTAGTGATTGCACAAGCGGCGATGTGGGTGGAATATGGACTTGCCAAGCATGCGTTGGCTTTTACTAGTTCCCACGGCGCAACGGCAGAACGACAGTTTCGCTTTCCCAATGAATATGGGATTCAAAAAAAGGAAACAACGACCACGACAGTGAGTGGAGCAGGGGCCGTGGTATTGAGCAATACACCTTCAAATATTAAGGTCACTGCCTTTACCGCAGGTAGAATCATTGATTGGGATCACAGCGATGCGAATGATATGGGGCTTGCGATGGCTCCCGCTGCTTATGATACACTGAAACGCCATTTGGCGGATTGCGGCACAGATTTTGATGACTATGATATCATTGCGACCGGTGATTTATCCCAATTAGGATTTTCCTTTTTGATGGATTTGTTATATCAGGATGGAATGAATGTGCATAATCGCTTGCATGACTGTGGATTGATGATTTATGATGTCCAGAATCAAGATGTGTTCTGTGGGGGCAGCGGATGTGCATGTAGTATGTGTGTGTCGATGAGTAAATTGTTGAATGACATGGAAGCGGGCATTTATCATCGTGTTTTGGTGATCGCTACCGGTGCTCTGCTTTCCCCGGTTGCCATCCAGCAAAAGGAAAGCATTCCCTGTATTGCCCATGCGATCTGTTATGAAAGGAGGGAGGGCATATGATCATCTTCAATGCCTTTGTCGTATGCGGATCCATTTGTCTGTTAGGACAACTGGTGTATGATCATACAAAATTGACAGCGGGCCATATTACGTCCAGTTTCGTTGTGCTTGGTGCCGCATTGGATACGTTTGGATTATATGATCGCTTATTGGAATTTGCCGGGGCAGGAGCCAGCCTTCCAATTACCAGTTTCGGTCATTCTCTGATCCATGGCGCTTTAGCTAAGGCGCAGGAACAAGGTATCATCGGCATTTTGCTTGGCATGTTTGATCTGACTGCCGCAGGTATCACGAGTGCGATCCTGTTTGCCTTTCTTGTCGCTGTCATCTTTAAACCAAAATCATGAAGGATACAACACTGAGTCAATTAGTGGATCAATTACAAAATACCATTAGCGACTCCTTTGATCTGGTATATCGCCGAGTAACAATTAAAGAACGACATTGCGTTCTCGCGTTTTTATCTTCGCTCAGTGATAATGCGCTCATTGCCGATATTGTGGAAAGCATTGTCATCACCGCCAATCATTCCCTTGCTTTAACGCTGTATCCGGGCAGTGTAGAGGCGCAAAAGGATCCCCATAAAGCGATTACGGCATTGTTATCGGGGCAGTGTTTGGTGATGGTGGATGGCTACGATGCGTACTATTGTGTGGAGACACGTCATTATCCCTCGCGCGCTACCGGTGAACCCAGCGTGGAAAAAAGTGTACGAGGAGCACATGATGGCTTTGTCGAAAATATTATTTTGAATGTGGGTTTGATTCGGCGACGCATTCGTGATCCTAAATTGCGTATTGTGATCAATCGTGAAGGAGTAAAAACGCGAACCGATATTGCTTATGTTTATATCGAACACTTGGTAGATCCGGATATTTTAACCGATTTTGAGCATCGCTTAACGACGTTAGATGAGCGAGAGATCTTATCTGAACGCAATCTTTGTGAACAATTATACGGTAAGACATGGAATCCATATCCACATGTACGATACTCGGAGCGGCCGGATATTTGTGCCATCCATCTTTTACAAGGATATCTGGTCGTGCTTGTAGATAATTCGCCAAGTGCAATGATTATTCCAACCACTTTCTTTGAACAAAGCAAACAAATAGAAGAATACACGCAGACAACACTGGTTGGGACATTTACCCGCATCATTCGTTTGACGGCTATTCTCTTTTCTTTATACTTAATGCCACTGTGGATCGCCTTGGTTGTGGACCAAAATCCAACAGCGCTACAACTGCCTTTACAGGAGGTTCGTATCCTTGAATTTGGTTTTCAAGTCATCTTTGCCGATATTGTCGTGGAGTGGATTCGCCAGAGTTTGATCCATACACCATCGGTGCTCTCCAGTATCATGAGTTTTATCGCTGTCTTTGTTTTAGGTGAAATGGCAGTGAATTTCGGTGTGTATACGAATGAAATTTTGATCATGGTTGCCTTATGCAATATCGGTAATTTACTGACACCGAGTTATGAATTGTCGCTTGCCAATAAGGTGTTTCGTATCTTGATCGGGTTAATGGCGCTTTGTTTTGGTCAGGGTGGTTTTTGCGCAGGCGTATTGCTTCATGTGATTGTGCTGATGAGCACAAAGTCTATTAAATTCCCGTATTTGTATCCACTCATTCCCTTTTCTTATAAAGAATGCAAAAAAATATTGCTTGGTGCGCCGATTCAGTTGCGTAAAGAATGAAAGCAAGCATGAGAAAGCAAGTCATCTTGATTTGCTTTTTTGTTATAAAGATTTGTGTAGGAGGTAGGGGAGGTATGCAGGTTTGCCAAGGGGGATGAAAGGTGAGGAATGAGGGGATAGGTGGTATGTTTATGTAATGACGCTTAAAGTGAAATGCAATAGGTAATTGAATCTTGGATTGGGGACAGAAAAGAATTGCCTTGGCAGGCAACTATTTGTTATAATATATTTTGAGGTGATGTTATGGCATTTGAGATCATGATTGATCAATTCGAGGGTCCCCTTGATCTTATGTTACATTTGATTAAGGAGAATAAATTGGATTTGTTTGATTTAAATATGGATACTTTGAGTGATCAATACTTAGCCTATCTCAATACAATGGAAGCCATGCATCTGGAAATTGCCAGTGAATATTTGGCTGAACTGGCAGCGCTTTTGGAATATAAAAGCAAGAAATTACTCCCACGGGAAACTGTCTTGGTGGAGGAAGATTACGAAGAGGATCAACGCGATAAACTGGTGCGCCGCTTATTGGAATATCAGCGTTTTAAAGAGGTAAGTGAGTTATTTCAAAAGCAGTATGAGGAACGTCAACGATTGATGAGCAAACCGCTCAGTGAGGAAGCCAATCAATGGATGCATACCGTTGTCGATGAGGACATTCAGGGCAACCCTTATGATTTGGTGAAAGCGATGCACAAGGTGTTGCGGCGTTTGGCATTGACGCAGCCTTTGGAGACAAAGGTCACACTGCGAGAAATGAGTGTGGATGAACGCAAGACACAGATCGCTGAGCGCTTGAAGAATTGGAGCGGTAAAATGAGTTTTGAGGAATTGTGCAAAGATTGTGTGGATCTGCATATGGTAATCGTATCCTTTTTGTCTGTACTGGATATGATTCGTTTAAAACTGATTACGTATCTTGTAGATGAACAAGAACAGATATGGATTATCAAAGGAGAGGTTGCTTATGCCTGAACAAATGAAGGCAATATTGGAAGGATTACTATTTTTAGTAGGGGATGAAGGGTTAAGCAGTGTTCAACTGGTTGAAGTATTAGGTGTAGCGGAAGAACAACTAAATGCTTATTTGGATGAGTTGATGCAGGAGTATGCCCAAGATGATCGCCGTGGGATTGAAATTGTGCATTTCGGTGGTTTATATAAGTTTGTATCGAAGGCAGTGGTTCATGAATATGCGGAAAAATTGTTTGCGTCTACTAAAATGGTAACGTTGTCACAAGCCGCTTTGGAGACATTGGCTATCATCGCATATAAGCAGCCGATCACCCGTGCGGAGATTGAAGAAATCCGTGGGGTAGGGTGTGACATGATGGTGCGTAAGTTATTGGCGCGCAGTTTGATTAAGGAATGCGGAAGAAGCGATGCCGCAGGACGGCCCTTTTTATATGAGGTTACACCTGAATTTATGGATTCCTTTAAATTGGAAAGCTTAAAGGAGTTGCCACAACTGCCGAGTGTGCATATGGATATGGGTGAGGAATTGTTCGCAGAAGAATCAGAGTCTGAATCTTAGGATACGTGTGGGCAAATGAAACAAAGAATGTGTTGATTCATTTCATTGATTGAATCGTAAATGGGCATATCAATTAGAAGCGAAGCAAGTCTTTGCTTTTTTTATCAAAGTGTAAACAAAGATCATAAGATGAAATATAATAGGGCAATTCGAGAGTGTTTCATATTTTGTGTAAACCCCTAAATATAAGCGAAGAAGCGGTAAGTAGTAAAACCGCTTTTTCTATATTTTAAACGTTTAAGTCATCATTGGCAATCCTCCCTTCAAAATAAATCATTAATTGGTTTGCTATACTCGTCCAGTTATGTGGTGT
>JAAWON010000048.1 GCA_022799495.1 Erysipelotrichaceae bacterium
GCTTCAGGATAAATACAAAGATAAATGGGAACAGATTTCTCCTGAAACAGGTAAACACAAGCTGCTTTGGATGATAGGCGAAATTGGAGAAGTGATTGATATTGTCAAAAAACATGGAGATATAAAGGCGGCTAATGATGTTGAATTAAGAAAAGACCTTGTTGAAGAAATGGCTGATGTTCTGATGTATTATAATGATGTTATGCTTTGTTATGGAATATCTGCTGATGAATTAAAACAGGCATACACTGCAAAGTTTGAAAAGAATATAACACGTTGGTAAATGATGATTTGTGTGTGGGGCATCTTTTGGGTGAAATCCCCCTTGACAAATGCTCTCTTGAGAAAAGATATAGGACAAATATTGCGAATGTTAATAGAGCGAAAACCGGGATGTAAATTAATAGAGGCAGAGGCATGTCCGGATCACATACATATGTTACTGGAGATACCGCCTAAATATTCGATATCAGAATTTATGGGGTATTTAAAAAGTAAATCAACATTGATGATATTTGAGAGGCATGCAAATATGAAATATAAATATGGAAACAGAAAATTTTGGGCAAGAGGATATTATGTCGATACAGTAGGAAAAAATGAAAAGGCGATAAGAGAATATATCCAAAACCAGTTGCAAGAGGATAAATTATCAGATCAAATGAGCATGAAAGAGTTTATAGACCCGTTTACGGGTGTGCCGGTGAAATAAACAGTAAAAAAGCCTCTTTAAGAGGCAGTTAGAAAAAGAGTTGCGGCTGTCAGGCCTCGATGGTCGAAGGACCATACGCAACAACAGGCCCTTACAGGGCAAGTTCATACCACGTCTTTTAGGCGTGGTTTTGATACATCGAGAAAACCCTTTGTTTTTGAAATGCGCCTCCTTCATTTGTGTCCAAATTTCGGGGTGCACTTCATCGACTGGGGCTATAGAATCAAAGTATACTTTAATTTTATTTAATTATCCATTTACCATTACGTTTTGCTCCAACTCTTTCAAGAATTCCTAATTCTTGCAATTTAGAACATATTTTTTTAACTCCTATAAGGCTAATTCCGGTTTTTTCTGCAACAGTTTTAAGCGTTAAACTACTATCTGAGGAAAGAAGAGTAATAATTTGTTTTTGGTTTTCTGTTAAACTGTTTTTATGAATCATAATCCCTTTTCTTCGAACTGTTACTTCAGGCCTTTCAAAAGACAGTGGTATAGTGACTTTTAACATTCCATCATCAAAAGAAAATATATCTCTACCATATTTCTCTACTATGGTAGGAATACCATGTCCACTTTGTTCTGCATATTTAGCAGCCATAAATACAGTTAATAAACTTTTATTAACAGGTACGCTAGTTCCATGATAGAAACCTTCTTTAGATAATGAAAAAGGAAGTCCACCATATGATACAATTTCAATACGATTATCAAACATATATATAGAAGGGGCAATACCATTTTTCCAATCATTATGTAAACAAGCATTGACCCATGCTTCTCTAAAGCTTGGAAAATCAAATAAAGACTGTTCTTCTCTAAGTGGACCGTTAAGGTTTACATTTGTGATATTAATTGTTTCAAAGTATTGCATAACTTCAGAAATTGCTACTAGAAGACATCTACTTCCGTATTCTGTTCTTTTAGACATAACACTTTTATCTAATCCCTCAAACACTACAACCTTTAATGATATTTCGTTATTATCAGATAATAAATAAGCATTCATATTAAATTTATCGTCTCTATTTAACAATCCATAATTTGAGTAGAATTCTTTTGTTGGTTTAGGGTGAATTCCATTACCTGCTAATGTTCCAAAAAGTGAAGTAAAAGTTAATTCTTGAATAGGAGAAGATTTTTGGCGTAAAATATCCGAATCAGATGTGGCAAGCAGTTTTCTTAAAATATCGTTAGATGCTTTTTCATCAGCAGATACATTACGTAAATAATATCTTCCATCAAAAGAATAAGGTGTATCTAAACCACTTGCGGTAATTTTAATATATTTTTTACCGGCATCATCTGTAAATTCTTGAATATCCGCATAAATACGTGGTTCAATCTTATCACGGATTCTATTGCGAATATCCAATAATGTATTTTTCCCTATAGATAATCCACAAACATTTCCATCATCATCGACACCAAAATAAACAATGGCATGACCATGTTTGTTAAGCATAGAAGTAAGTGATTTTAAACCTTTATCAAGTTGGCCTAACCCTTCTTTAAATTCTTGGTATTCATTTTCTAATCCAAGATTCATGATAATCCCTTCTTTCGTTGAAGTATATTTAAAGTATACCATAAAGTATACTTAAAGTATACTATAAAAGTATACTCAGGTTGCTAAGAAATGCTTGTTTATAATAGATGTATTACAAAAAGAGGATCGCATTTCATTCGCTTTCTAATTTTCAAAAATGTTTAATCATTTGTTTCATAATGGTTTTAGTAGAAGATTTTCAACACCATCTTCCATTTTTTTAGATTATGACGCGCAAACATCAGCAGCCACCGATGGCGCTTTTTTTTGTAATCCTCTTAATCTCGTATATCTCAGATTAAGATGCTCCTTACAATTTCCAAATACATGTTAGATACTTTATTTATGCTCTATAAAGCATAAAAATAGCCTTTTGTTATAGGTTCAGATTTCATTGTCATTTTGTTTTATGACAAACTCCCAGTACAAAATGCGTATCTGCTTTTCCCTTTGAAAACATAGCGGAAACGAAGAATGCTGGGCAAATCATTTTGCCTGTGGTATGATAAGGTACAGAAATGACAGGTGATTGTATGGAGCATCATGAAATAGCCATGATTCTGCGGGAAAAAGAAACGGCATTTTTTCATTATAAGTATACAAGTAATCGTGAGTGGCTGGAACATACCCTGCATGCGAACTACAGCGAGTTTGGCAGTTCCGGATGTTGTTTTCAACGGGAAGAAGTCATCCATGCTTTATCCGCTCTCACGCACGATCGCGCAATCGAAATGGATCAGTTTTGCTGTGAACAAGTGAGCGAAGATACCTATTTGGTTCATTATATTACGCAGAAACAAACAGATCGCTATTATCGTACTTCCTTGTGGGTTAGGGAGAATGAGCATTTCCAACTGCGTTTTCATCAAGCCTCACTTTTGTGTGAAAAGACAAAATGCGAGACTGAATGAATCATCTGGTATAAAGGGTTCAGGAAACAAATCGACAGGTATGGTTGAGGATGCATATACGTAAGAATATAGTATGAAATTAGGAATGTTTTGAAAAGTAGCCAAGATGGAGAGGAGGATATTGTTTATGAAAACTTATTTGAAGAATGGATGGATTTTGACAGGGGAAGCGGATATGGAGGCGATTGGCGGAAAATGTATCGTAATTGAGGATGGAAAAATCGCGGCGATTATGGATGAAGTGCAAAATGTGTCGGATGGAGAGATCATTGATCTGAAAGGTAAGTACATAATGCCGGGTCTCATCAATCTGCATGTGCATCTGCCAGCGAGCGGGAAACCAAAGAAAAAAGAATCCGATCCTAAGCGATTAGTCAAACTAATGACCAGCAATGCGCTTCTGCGTACACTTATGATTCGCTTATGTGAGGGATATGCGAAAACAGAGTTGATGAGCGGTGTTACTACGATACGCACGGTAGGCGGGGTAGAAGATGTGGATACGACCATTCGCAACCGTATCGCACAAGGGCAATTATTGGGGCCGCGCATTTTGGCATCCAATATGGCAGTATCGGTGGAGGATGGGCATATGGCCGGTTCACTTGCCTACATCGCCCATGATGAAAAAGAAGCCGCAGCGTATGTCGCAAAGATTGCGCAAGATCATCCGGATTGGATTAAGTTAATGATTACCGGAGGTGTTTTGGATGCGACAGTGAAGGGAGAACCGGGGGTGTTGAAAATGCGTCCTGAACTGGTAAAGGCTGCCTGTGATGAAGCACACCGTCTTGGTTTACGCGTAGCGGCCCATGTGGAGAGTAGCGAGGGAGTGGCAATTGCCCTTGCCAATGGTGTGGATACGATTGAACATGGCGCAAAAGCGAATGATGAAATTTTGCGTTTATTTCATGAACGCAAGGCAGCACTTGTGACCACTCTATCACCAGCACTGCCCTTTGCGTTATTTGATCGGCAAATTTCACATGCCAGTGAACTCCAACAATACAACGGAAAGATTGTTTTTGAAGGTATTATCGACTGTGCCAAACAATGTTTAAAGGAACAAATTCCGGTAGGGTTGGGAACTGATACAGGCTGTCCGTATATCACCCATTATGATATGTGGCGGGAATTGCTTTATTTTGCGCATTATTGTGAGGTATCCAATCGTTTTGCGTTATATACAGCGACCAAAGGAAATGCCCGAATTGCCGGAATTGATCATATCACCGGTACGATTGCGGAGGGACTGTGCGCCGATATGATCGTCACAAGGGAAAATCCTCTACATGATCTTCGTGCTCTTCGACATATAGATATGGTAATCGCAAAAGGTAAGATTGTTTCTACACCAAAAGTTAAGAAAAACGCTAAGGTGGAAGAAGCGTTGGATCGTTTTCTGCCAAAGCAGTGATGTTGTGTTTGGCATAGTAGTTAGGAAAAGGAATGACGTTGGTATTTATTGAATTGGTGGCATGTACACATATGTCAAGTCCCTGTGCTTGGTATATGTGCTTTGTCGCTTATAGATGAAGGTAGTGATAGTGAATCGCATGGTTCCTATTGCCATAAATATAGGGTACTTACGTATGGAAGGATGCATCATCCTTCCTTTTCGTTTAGCGATCTGAAGATACGATAAAACAGGGATTTTATGATGTTATTGTTACATGCTTGCTGCATGTGGAAAATTTTTTAGAATGATTCAAATCGTTCAAAGCAATCATCTCTCAACATTATTATAGCATACGCTAGTGAGAAGTTTTTTTTCTGTTCTTACAGCCTTCGTATTTTAAAAAGATATGAAGTAAATAAACCAATTAAAACAGATGAAGATTGTTATCATGAAATAACATAAGAAACCATAAAGATAGAGATTTACTTACAAAAGAATATGCATTATAAGAAAAAGAAACATTCTATTTCTATTAAAGTACTCAGTATGATTTATTATCAAAACATGCTCTCTGGATTCATTGAAGGAAGGATTAAAATACTTGAATAGACATCAAGAGACAGCGTAATACATGTCTTTCTGCTTGTCAAATTAGGGCTATTATGATAGTATGAAGCCAACAGAAGTAGTGAATTGGTGGAAAAGGATATTAAGTGTGGAAAATTTAAAGAAAATGGTAATGTTAATTGATGCGGATAATACGCAGCTTACCAAATTGGAGGATGTTTTGCGTGAAGTTTCTCTTCATGGGCGGGTGGTTGTCAAACGAGCCTATGGGAATTGGCGCAAGGAAAGCTTGAAAAATTGGGAAAGTGAATTGAGTCGGCTTGCGATTAAAGCGGAACAACAATTTGATTATGTGACAGGTAAGAATGCGACAGATATTGCATTGGTAATTGATGCGGTCAATTTACTGCATAAGGGTATTTATGATGCGTTTGTGATTGTATCCAGTGATAGTGATTATACTCCCCTTGCGGTAAATCTGCATGAATCTGGAGTCTATGTAATGGGAGTTGGGGAGAAGAAAACGCCGGAAGCATTTCGCAATAGTTGTGATGAATTTGTCTTTTTAGAATATATTTCAGCCTCACCACGACCTCGTCAAACGCAGGAGGAAGAAGAACTGAAAATGGCAATTAAATTGTCCCGTGCGGATGAAGGAGAGAAAAACGACGATATTGAGGTAATTCATAACCTGTTAAAGATCGCTGCGGATAAGTATCAGAATGATGAAGGATACGTAAATGTCAGTTCGGCCGGGCAGTACATCAAGCGGGTCAAGCCTGATTTCGATGTACGTACCTTCGGTTATAAGAAATTACCTGAATTGATTGAGGCATGCAAGGATAAATATGAGGTGATCCGTTATCCCGGTAAGGGTTCGGTGACGATCGTTGCGTATAAATGTATTGAGGACAATGAGAAAGAAAGTGACTGGTATCAGGAAGAAAAGGATATCCTTGAACTGTGAACATGTACTTGATGCCTGCGATTCATTAAAATAAGGTTGGATACGGATGAATCCTGAGTGCACGTAAAATATCTTGTCAGCGGACAGGAATTGTGCTAGAATAATAAAGCATATGAGCAGAAAGGAGGACTATCATGGGTTTTTTAGATATTATATTGATTGTATTTGCGGTCATTTTGATCATACTCTCCTTACTGCAAAGCGGGAAATCAGATGGTCTGAGTAGTGCATTTACCGGTGGTGATGGTTTGAATCTGTTTGCGAACGTAAAAGAGCGCGGCGCAGAGAAAACATTATCTAACCTGACAATGGCGGTCGGTATCATCTTCTTCGTTCTTGTATTGATTGCCAGAGTGATCTAGTTATTCACAGACCGTTAGCGGTCTTTTTTCTTTGATTGGGATGAGCGCGAATGGATCTGGATTGCGGTGTACTACATAAACGCAATGATCTATTCGCAAATTCAGGCAGACCAAACAATCACCACTACCTTTGCCGATAACGCATAAGCGTGGTGATCATATACAATCATAATAGGAGAGGAGGTGTACTATGGATTTAGTTACACGCATATTGGAAATCGTTCATTCAAAACGCTATCATGGCATGGATGCGCATCATATCGCCAAGCAGTTGGAAATGGAGGACAGTACCTCATTTACGTTAATATGTCAGGCGTTAAGTCAACTGGAACAGGAGTATACGCTTTTTTGTGATGAGGCAGGGCGATATTTTACCAAGGAACAGTTGGGATATGTCATTGGCGAACTGCGCATCAATCCCAAGGGATTTGGCTTTGTGGAGAATGAGCAGGAAAGCGTTTATATACACAAAGATCATATGGGACTTGCCTTAGACAAAGATCAGGTGATCGCGCGCATGTGGGAGAATCAGGATGGCTCTAAGGAAGGCGAAATTGTGCGGATTTTGCATCATTCAATCACCAATGTGGTCGGTACAATTCGCATCAAGGATGGCAAAAAGTATTTTCTTGCGGATGCTTTTGTGAATCATCGTCGTTTTCATATCACAGATATCCATCGCTCAGATTTGGTACATAATCTAAAGGTATTGGTTCAAATTGATCGCTATGAGGAGATTTTACTGGGGCATGTGGTTAAGGTGGTCGGTTATAAGTACGATCCCGGCGTTGATATGTTGTCAATGTTGTATGAACATGATATTGATCCGCAATTCCCACAGGATGTCATGCAGGAGTGTGCAAAGGTGAAGGATACCATCAGCGCAAAGGATAAGCAAGGGCGTACCTCTTTATTGGCAGAACAGATTATCACGATTGATGGTGAGGAATCACGGGATTTGGATGATGCGATCAGCGTGGTGCGCTTGGATGAGGGATGGCGCTTGGGGGTACATATTGCGGATGTATCTTATTATGTAACGGAAAAAAGCGCATTAGATCAAGAAGCGTATCGTCGCGGCACTTCTGTTTATGTGGCGGATCGTGTTGTGGCGATGTTGCCACAGGCTTTAAGCAATGGCATTTGTTCCTTACTTCCTAGGGTAGAGCGCTTAACACTATCCTGTGTTATGGATATCAATGCGCAGGGTGAGATCACGCATTATGATTTGTTTCCTTCTTACATCAAAAGTTGTGAGCGTATGACTTATACAGCGGTGAATGCAATTCTAGCCGGCGAGCCACAGGCTTGTGGGGCTTATGCGCATATCCAAGAAATGTGTACACAAATGTTGGCACTGTCCAAGTGTCTGCGCAAGCGACGCAGGGAGTTGGGGGCGATTGATTTCGATACGAGAGAGGCAAAAATTCTGCTGGATCAAAAAGGTCGTGTTAAGGATATTAAGGTTCGTGAACGTGGTGAAGCGGAGCGAATCATCGAAGATTTTATGATTGCGGCGAATGAATGTGTTGCGGCGCATATGAAGTGGTTGGAAATTCCATCCATGTATCGCATTCATGAACATCCCGAACCAAAAAAACTGCGGGAGTTCGCAAGGATTGCGTCTATGCTTGGTTATCCGCTGCGCGCTGATGTAAATCATATTTATCCTAAACAGCTTCAAGCATTATTGACACAGGCAAAAGCGGATGAAGTCTATCCGGTTTTATCTGCCTTTATGTTGCGCAGTATGCAGAAAGCCCGCTATGATGCACAATGTTTGGGCCACTTTGGTTTGGGCTTACAAGAATATTTGCATTTTACTTCACCGATTCGCCGTTATCCGGATTTGCTTGTTCATCGCATGCTGCGAAAGTATTGCTTTGAGCAAACAAGTGATGCGACGCAGTTGTCTCAAGATGAGCAGTGGATGGAACAGGCGGCTGTGCAGTGTTCAGCACGGGAGCGCAATGCGATTGAAGCGGAGCGGGATGGCGATGATATGAAGAAGGCAGAGTATATGGAGCGTTTTATTGATCAGGAATTTGTTGGTGTGATCTCCGGGGTGACGAAGTTTGGATTGTTTGTGGAGCTGCCCAATACGGTAGAGGGTTTGGTTCATATCTCGGCCATGCGGGATGATTTCTATCATTTTGATGAAAATGGTTATTGTTTGATCGCAGAGCATACCGGCAGGAAGTATCGTATGGGACAAAGTGTTACGGTGCGCTGTGTGGATGCCAATCGCTATAAAAAACAGGTGGATTTTGTGTTGGTAAACACAAAAGGAAACTCTTACAAGGGGGATGGTACGATGCGCAAGAACAATGATAGCAGTAAACAAAAGGGGAGAGAAAAAGGGAAGTCCTATCGAAATGGAAAGGGCAGAAACGGAAAGCGAGGATATCCACGATGAAACTACGCAATTATGCAGGTGTGGCCTGTTTACTAGCGCTCTTGCTGGGCGGTTGTCAAAGGAATGAGGAAGTGACACCCGATGATAAGCAAGATGAGGTAACAGTGGTGGTTCAGGAAGAGCTTAGTGTTTCCTTTCTGGCGGTGGGAGATAATTTAATTCATGGAGCGATATTTGGCGATCCCTATCATGTCAATGAGAACGGCATGGATTTTCGTTCGGTCTATGATCCGATTAAACCCTATTTGAAAGGGATAGATGTGAAAAATATCAATCAGGAAACCGTGTTGGGCGGGACGGAATTGGGGCTTTCTCACTATCCGCAGTTCAATGGGCCTCAAGAAATCGGTATGTCTGTGGTGGATGCCGGGTTTAACTGGATCTCACAGGCAAGCAATCATGCGATGGATTGGGGCGAAACAGCCATTCATAATCAATTGTCCTTGTGGGATAAATATGACGGTGTCATTGCGACCGGTATGAATCGCAGTGCGCAAGAGGCTCAGACGCAGCGCATCATCACAGTGAATGGATTACGTATTGGTCTTTTGAATTACACTTATGGGTTAAACGGTTTGTCGATGCCGGAGGGAAAATCATATTTAATCAATTTAATTGACGAAGCACGCATCAAGGCGGATATTGCCGCATTAAAGCCGAATTGCGATGTCATGATCGCAAGTATGCATTGGGGTGTAGAATATGCATATACTGCCAATGAAGAACAACGTGCTCTGGCACAAATGCTTGCGGATGAGGGGGTACATGTAATCATCGGTTCGCATCCCCATGTCTTGCAAAATGCGGAATTTATTACAGCGAAAGACGGTCGCCAAGTATTGGTTTATTATTCTTTAGGCAATTTTCTTTCCGCACAGGACAGAGGCGATACGATGTTAGGCGGTATGGCACGTTTTGATGTCGTTCAAGATAGCATAAGTAAAGAAATACGGATAGAACTTGCACAGTTATATCCTACTGTTACGCATTATAATCAAGCGATTGCCGATTTCAAAGTTTATTTATTAAAGGATTATACGGATGAATTAGCGGCCAAGCATTATTTATCAGCGGAAATATCGCGTTCCTTCTTTATTGATCTTGCGAAACAGATCATGGGTGAAAACAGCGGTATTGAATTGGTTTATTAGGTACTTATTATACTATGGTTACATAGGATAAATTCCATGTGGAAGCAGTGAGGAAAGGAGTGAGTATATGCGCAAGATGATAGCGATGAATCGTAAGGCGAGTCACGAGTATTTTTTGATGGATCGCTATGAGGCAGGTCTTGTGCTTCAGGGAACGGAGATCAAATCCATTCGCAAAGGCAGTGTGCAGTTGAAAGATGCTTATATCAGTTTTGTCGATCATGAGGCTTTTATTAAGGAAATGCATATTCCTCCCTATGATTTCGGCAATCGCTTCAATCACGATGAGACACGTATCCGAAAACTATTGCTGCATCGCGAAGAGATTAAAAAGTTACAGGAAAAAGTCAAGTTAAAGGGCTTTACGATTGTGCCGGTCTCCTTATATTTGGAGCAAGGCAAGGCAAAACTGGAGATTGCCTTGGCCAAGGGAAAAAATCTGCACGATAAGCGTGAGAGCGATAAGGCGCGTGATGCTAAGCGCGAAATTGAGAAGGCATTGAAAAAGCAGATTTGATAAATTGTCCGTTGTGATGTGCCACGATTTGTGGTACACTAACAGCGAATCATGCGGGGGTGTCTTGGTTTCGACAGGGGCATGCTTGATATGAATTGCAGCCGAGTGGTTACGTAATAACCAAACAAAAGTAAACGCAAAAACTAATTTAGCAAACGTGTTCGGTGGAAACCGTGCCGTTGCATTCGCTGCCTAATAACCAATAGCGGTTTGCAGCCTCTCACAGTAGTTCTCATTTCGCGGCCGCTGTGTAGAGTTTAACCTCAGTGAAATGTAAGGAGGATTGCCTGTTCGCGGCGATGCTCACGAAAATATACGCGGACAAAGCAGTCGCCGTTTGCCCATGCACGAGCGGCTGTATACTTAGCATGGGATAAGCTGTAGATGTTCATATGGGGAGCTGCTTTTGGACAGGGGTTCGAGTCCCCTCACCTCCACCAGATGATAAATAAGCCTTTAAATAAGGGCTTTTTTATTTTAATGGCATAATTTTGGCATAACTTTAGGACTTTTTTATATTGATTCTTATGGCATAATATTTACGAGGTGATTTTATGGCACAGCAATAAGATGCAAAAACAGGTAAATGGATGTATTATGGTTCTTACATTGATGTGATTGGAAAAAGAAAGCAATATAAAAAACGGATCTGCGCATACTGATTCATATATTAATATAACTATCTATTTAAATTAGAACTATAAAATAAATTATTAGAGAGATATCTTTTTTTATGAAAATTAGTTATTTTAACAAGTGTGTAAAATAGAGTTTCTTATATTGTAAATGAATGATAATTATAATAAAATATAAATAGTAATTAATTTTTTTTAGTTATGATAGAATAAATTTTTTAGAAAACTGTGAGAGTTATAATAAGGCAAAAGATTTAATTCATGCATCCAACGGTAGTTTGATTTTATCATATTCAGTACGGATTAGGAGGTGTAGTCATGCGACATGGCAACATAAAAGTAGATCAAATAGATTCTGAAGGTAATTTGTTTATAGATTATGATCAAATATTTACTCCGAAGGAGTTGAAATTTGTAGTTGAAAGTTATTTTAATGTTGTGGCTTACATAAATGATTCTCCTGTAGTTGAGTACAAAGGATTGAAGTTTGCTTTATATCTAAAAAATATTACATATTTGGGATATCCACACCCTAAATTTAAAAAGCGAGTACAATTGGGCTCTAATTTTAAACCTCGCTATTACAACTTAAAAAAGCAAGGCATTGAATTGATAATCTTGGGAATTTACCATTATAATGATTCGCTTGTCTTTGTTGATTTTGATACGAAAGAATATGCAGGTAACAAGTCTAATAATTCTTCAGCGCATGTATTTGGTTCAGATTTGCAACAGGCCATTATGAATGGATATTATAGTAAAATTGATGCAAATGAAAATAAAATATCGGCATTTACTTCCGAATATATACATGAATTCTTAGATGTCAAATTTTTTAATATAGATGATAAGACAAGTTCAGTTGCACAAATTTTTGATTTGTTTTTTCATACAATGCATAAAACATGGAAAGGGATAGATTGTTACAATGAAATGTTTTTTTCCGACTACTGTAAAAAAAGAGAATCTGAGTGGCCTGGTTTCTATTTTGAATATCGACTAGAGGAATTCTTAGATAAACATCCTGATTTAAAAACGTTTGTACAATATAAGCAAGATAAATCTAAAGATGGGATTGATTTAGACTTATATTTTCCTTTTATAAATTCATACGGTGATTTGAAATGTCACTCGACGAATTCAACTGCTATATTGGGGAATAAATACTCCACGATCCATAAAGTTATACAGAAAAGTTCTATATTTTATATCGTTTTAGAGCACGATACAGTTAAAGATAGTGCTATGAATTTTATAACAACACATCATTGGAACCAATTATTGAATAAAGAAAATCTTATGAGTTATTCTAAAAGAATGAAAGGGATCGTTTATTTAAAAAGTTATTTAATATTAGAAATCAATAAGTATAATGCGAGATATTTATCGGAATTTCAAAAAGGATTCAAAAATAGCAATGGTATTGCAAGGGATGAAAAAATTTCTATTAAGAAAAAAGATATAAATAATTTTGTTATTTATAAAAAAAGATTGGAATCGGAATGAAAAGAAACACATGATTAAAAAAATAAAAGAAATAAATTTACATATATAAAAAATAAGAGACTTGTGATAAGATGTTAATATTTCTTGTGTGCCATTTAAGATTTAAAGTTTTCATTGTATAGGTATTTTATTTTATTTTATTTACCTTCTGGTAAGTTTATTTCTAGATGTTTTATTCATTTTGATTTT
>JAAWON010000049.1 GCA_022799495.1 Erysipelotrichaceae bacterium
AACGGCAGGGAAGTACAGTCCGGTAGGGACATACCCAATCAGCGCAAAGGATGCGCAGAAACAGTTGAATGATAATTATCCAAACTACACCTTTACAATTAAAGATGGCAAGTTGAACATCAAGGACAATGGGGACAAGAACTTCTGGGATACAGATGATGATGGATGCCCTGATTTGAACATTGAGATAGAAGATGAGAATGGCGACACAATCCTAATTAATGGCGATAAGAATGAGGATGGTATACCAGACTATAACATCGACACAAATGGAGATGGGAAACCTGACTTAAACATTGACACAGACAATGACGGAAAACCAGACTTGAACTTAGTGCAGTTAAAGAGTTGGAAACCAAGCAAGTGTGTGACAGTGAATGGAGTAGACTATGCGAGTGGCATAACCGCCAAACCGGAAATCAACATTGACTTAGATGGCGATGGTATCCCGGATATCAATATTGATACAGACGGTGACTTTAAGGCAGATTACAATGTCGATACGGACGGTGATCAAAAGCCGAATGTGAACATTGGTAAAGTACACACGTCATGGGAACCCGATCAAGATTATACTGTCAATCGCTTCCTCTATGATACCATGAAACAGGATCCACCATTGTTAAACATTGATACCGATGGCGATGGTTTCCCTGATCTGAACCTTGATTTAGATGGTGATGGCATTCCTGATCTTAATATAGATCACGATGGTGATTGGATTCCTGATACAAACATCGACAGTACCGGAGATGGTAAAGCTGACACAAATGTAGATGAGGATGGTAATGGCATCCCTGAGATCAACCTCAAAGATATCACTGAGTGGAAACCCGAACACAACGCAAAAGATCCTTTCCCCTATGATACGATGCGCTTTGATGAGGAAGATCCCAATCATGAGGATGAAGATCCAAGCGGAAAACCAAATGGCGAAGTTCAAGGAAGTTATTACCCGGGTGATAACGTGGGTGGTGCCCTCACCGGCGATTCAACCAATGTGGCGTTTATCGTTGGGTGTATGACATTATCCTTGGGGATTCTTCTATATTTTGTATATAAATCTCAGTATGAAAAGAAAAGATAAATGAATCCATGTTTAGTACCTGAGCCTATCTAACGCATCAGGTACTTTTCTTTATTATCGGGTTCATCCTATCCATTCGTTTGTGAATCGCTCATGAAACAATACTTTTGCTTGAGAGATTTCTTGCTTAATGATATAGTATATAAGAAAAATCAAAGAGAGGAATTTATATGAAATACTAACTAGGTTCACTTTCAAAGAATAAACTGCATAGAAAGGAAAGTGAGGAAAAAAACGATGAGTATGATGATAGAACGCTTAGAGGGCATGGTAAATCGCTATGAAGAGATCAACCAGTTGATGATGTCCGATGAAGTGATGCGTGATAGTAAGCAATTGGCCAAGTTGGGAAGAGAACAAGCTGATTTGACACAAGTAGTAGAGGTGTATAATGAATATAAAAAACAGGCGCAAGCAATGGAAGATGCCAAAGAACTGTTAAAAGAAGATGATAAAGAAATCAGAGAAATGGCAGAAATGGAACTTGAACAAGCGCAGGCGCAGGTCAGTGAATTGTTGGGAAAACTGGAGATTTTGTTAATACCGAAAGATCCCAATGATTCACATAATGCGATCATTGAAATCAGAGGTGCCGCAGGAGGCGACGAAGGTAATATTTTTGCCGGTGATTTATATCGCATGTACGTAAAATATGCGGAAGCTAAGGGATGGCGCATTGAAGTGATCGAAATGGATGTCTGTGAAGCCGGTGGTTTCTCGCTGGTTAGCTTTATGGTCAAGGGTGATGGCGCATATGGCACCTTTAAATTTGAAAGCGGCTCGCATCGTGTCCAGCGTGTTCCGAAAACCGAGAGTCAAGGACGCATTCATACCTCAACCGCAACGGTACTTGTTTCAGCGGAAATAGAAGAGGAAGATTTTGATATAGATATGAATGATTTGGAAATTGAGACGATGCGTTCCTCCGGAGCCGGTGGTCAGCATATCAATAAGACCGATTCAGCAGTACGTATTCTCCATAAGCCAACCGGTATTGTGGTAAAATGTCAAGATGGCCGCTCGCAGCACGAAAATCGAGCAACCGCAATTATGACCATCCGGGCACGTGTATATGAGGAACATCAGCGTGCGTTAGAGGAGGAAGCGGGAGCTCAGCGCCGATCCAAAATTGGCACTGGTGATCGTTCAGAGAAAATCCGCACCTATAATTATCCACAAAACCGTGTCAGTGATCATCGCATCGGTTATACCGTGAATCAGTTGGATCGTATCATGGAAGGGCGCTTAGAAGAATTATTCAACGCACTTCAAAGTGCCGACCAACAGGCAAAACTTGCCGGAGAAAATGCCTAATGCCTACCTTTCGACAAGCCCTTAAGGAAGGGCAAAAAATCTTACAGGAGGCAAACTGCGGAGATCAAGCAGCGCAGCTTTTTCTTGTGGAACTTGCCAATTTACGTGCACATGATCTCTATCTTGAGATGGATCAACCTATGGAGTCTGCCTTATATGAACAGTATCAAGAGGGTATTGAGCGCATGAAACAAGGGGAGCCGTTGGGACATGTGCTAGGTTACGAGTGGTTTTATGGCTATCGTTTTCAAGTAAACGGGGATGTGTTGATCCCTAGGCCGGAAACCGAAGAATTGGTAGCGAATGTATTGGCGGAATACGATACTTATTTTGCGGCTCAGGAGGATGTAGTTGCGGCTGACATCGGGACCGGAAGTGGGGCGATTGCGGTTGCTTTGAAAAAGGAAGCACCTGCTTTGAATATGATTGCGAGTGATATTAGTACGCAGGCTTTATCGGTTGCACGCCAAAATGCGGCGGACAATGAAGCAAAGATTGCTTTTTTGGCAGGGGATATGTTGGAACCGCTTGTGGAACGGGAATTAAAACTTGATATTTTAATTTCCAATCCTCCCTATATTCCCAATCAAGAGACAATGGAACACAGCGTTGTGGACTATGAACCCCATGTGGCTTTATTTGGTGGTGAAGATGGTTTAACGTATTATCGCAGAATCTTTGAGAACTGCCGCAAAGTATTGAAGCCAAAAGCATTGCTGGCATTTGAAATGGGTTGGAATCAAAGCGAAGCGATGAAAGAATTGATGCATGTTTACTTTCCACAGGATCGTTATGAAATCATCAAAGATATGAGTGGGAAAGATCGCATGTTATTCATCTATATCAATTTGTAAATAAAAGAATACGCCCTGCATGGAATGATGGTGTTATCCTATCTTGCAGGTGCGTTTTTATAGGCGATTGAGATAGATGTGTAATTTCGACAAAATATGCATAATTCCTATGGTATATCCTATGAAGAAAAGATCATCAGGTAGTTGTGATGAAAAGATAGGTCTGTCGTTTGAAGATAAGGAAAGCGCAAGCAAACCGGAAAAGAGGTAAAGATATGAAATTCACACGGATTCATTGGGGTTTAATCCTATGTATAACGCTGTTAGCCGCAGGGGTATTTTGCTTTATCGCATTAAACAGTGAACAGGAATTTATCTTTGGCTCAATTGCTTTGCTGTGCATGGTATATGCCCTATTTGCGCTGATTCGCCTGATAATGTGCCAAGATCATCAGTATTTGGATGAAATTGAAGATGAATTGCTATACAAAGCGGTGTGTCCTGCATGTGGGGAATTATTGGCCGGTCATGAACTGTATTGTCCCAACTGCAATGCCTTTTTGTCCCAACGAACAGAATCGGCACAGTCACATGAACAATAGCTTGAATGTTTCATTACTGAAATATTGCCATAAGGGAATCATGTTGAAAAGATCATACATGGGAATTAGATATGTGGGATATAGATATAAGGAAAAGTATATACGAAATGAATGATAAGGAATGAAAGATAAGGAATAAGGATAAAGAATAGGGATAAAAGGCTCAGAAAACTAAGCACTGTGAGTAGATGTTCGATGTGGACATCTTTTTTCATGTGGGCTTGAAGGGAAAGGAAAAAGGTATGGATATTTACAATTATCTTTGCTTTCTTTCCGCCGGTTTTCGTGTATAATAATGCATAGTTAAGAAAAGCAGGTGAAGCAATGGTAGATGTAATGGTCATTGGGGGCGGACATGCAGGTGTTGAAGCGGCGCTTGCCTGTGCTCGGGCGCAGAAGCATACGGTTTTATATACGTTACATACCGATATGATTGCCAGTATGCCGTGTAATCCAAGCATTGGCGGTCCGGCAAAAGGAATTGTAGTGCGAGAAATTGATGCGTTAGGCGGAGAAATGGGCAAGGCTGCTGACGCAACGGCTTTGCAATTCAAAATGTTGAATACGACCAAAGGACCCGGAGTACAGTGTCTACGGGTTCAATCCGATAAACTTGCTTATATGCGTTATATGCAGAATGCATTACGGCAGGAACCGTATCTTACGATCAAAGAGATGATGATTGAAGGCTTATGGTGTGAAGCGGGAAAGCTTAAGGGGGTAATACAGGCAGATGGCAAATGCGAAAGTGCGCGTGTTGTCATATTAACAACAGGGACATTTATGAGTTCCAGCGTGTTGGTCGGCCACTCTGCCATTCCCAGCGGCCCGCAAAATGAGCCTACGACAATGAGACTATCACAGTCACTACGTGATTTGGGATTGTCTACCTTTCGTTTAAAAACCGGAACCCCAGCACGTATTAAGACCAGTTCCATTGATTTTTCACAAGCACAACTTCAACCGGGCAGCGATGCATTTCTATGTTTTTCCTATGAGACGACAAAGATTCGCCCTTTTTCAAAGCAACTTCCTTGTTATTTAACTTATACGACATTGAAAACTCATGAAATCATCCGTAAGCATCTTCATGATTCTGCGATGTATTCCGGTTTGGTGAAAGGTGTGGGTCCGCGCTACTGCCCCAGCATTGAAGATAAATTGGTGCGCTTTGTGGATAAGGAGCGTCATCAGATTTTCTTAGAACCCGAAAGTGAAGCATTGGATACGACTTATATCCAAGGGTTTTCCACTTCAATGCCGCATGCCGTACAGGAAGAAATGTTGCGAAGTTTGCCCGGTCTTGCTCACTGCGTGATTGATCAATATGCTTATGCGATAGAGTATGATGCATTGGATCCCTTGCAGATGAAACCCAGTTTGGAAAATAAAATCATTGAGAATTTGTTTACCGCAGGACAGATCAATGGTACCAGTGGTTATGAAGAGGCAGCCGGTCAAGGATTGCTTGCCGGTATCAATGCGGTGCGTAAATTAGAACAGAAACAACCATTGATTTTACGCCGCGATGAAGCATATTTAGGTGTCTTGATTGATGATCTGGTCACAAAAGGAACACAGGAACCGTATCGCTTATTGACTTCACGAGCGGAATATCGTCTGTTATTGCGCCATGATAATGCGGATGAGCGTTTAACCGCTTATGGCTATGAGGCAGGTTTAATCAAAGAAGAGCGATATCGCAATTTTTTGGCGAAACAAAAAGCGATTCAAGAATGTAAGGCAAACCTAGAAACACTTCGCATCAGCGTAACATCCCCTTTTGCCAGTTACTTGAGCGAACAAGGCATTGAATTGAAGGAAGGAATAAGTGCTTTGGAATTGTTGAAACGTCCAGGTGTTATGCTGGCTGATATGGCTCGTTTTATGGCACTAGATTGGGAGATTGAGGTAATGAAACGCGTGGAAATTGAGGTGAAATACGAGGGCTATATCAAAAAGGCAAAACGTGATGCGGCTCATCTTCAACAGTTAGAGGCACGTCGGATTCCTCATGATCTCGATTATGCGGACATCGCTCATCTGTCGTTGGAAGCCAAACAAAAACTGGGTGAGGTAAAACCATTGACCATTGGTCAGGCAAGTCGTATATCAGGCGTGAATCCGGCGGATATTGCAGTACTGAATGTTTATCTGACATCGTATAGTCACAAAACATTCGATCACAAAGAGAAACACGTTGATGATCAACAAGTTTAAATGCGTTCAAAAGCACAGGAAAAGGAATCAAGATAGAAAGGCAAGCAGTGGTAATTCATTTAACTCATCGCTTGTTTTTTATCGTATATCATACTGAGTAAATATTGATGAATTGCGTATTTTCTGTAATAACGAATACCCCAAGAATCAAATATAAAAAGAATAATTTATATTGTCGATCGCGATGCAGGATATCTTATCACTGCATAAATCAGCCCTTTTCCTTGTGCTTTTGTATGGTATAATAGGGACAATTTCAGGGATGTATATTCAGGATAGGATGAACGTACCACACAATAAAAGGGGGAGTGTCAATGAGTCAACTTGCCATCGCCGATGCGCTCGAGCATTCGCAGATCAAATATGCATATGATGAATAATGTAAACAAATCTTAGGCAATAAACAAGTCTTATCCTGTATCTTAAAGGAATGTGTTTCTGAGTTTCATGCGATTCCACTGGATCAGATTCCTTTGTATGTTATGATATCTTATTTCATGCGAAACTGCCCAATTCCAAGGAAACAGAAACGATTGGTTTAATCATAAACATTGAAGCACAAAACCATACGCCTTCTGCTTATCCCTTATTGAGTCGAGCCATCTATTATGGCAGTCGCTTATTGGCAATACAGAAGAATCGCAAGGAAGGCTTTGCGCATTCGGAGTTCAAGCAGTTAAAGAAGGTGTATTCGATATGGATCGTGATGCATTCACCACAGGCAATGGCAGGAGTGATGAATCATTATACAATCAAAGAGG
This sequence comes from Erysipelotrichaceae bacterium, assembly GCA_022799495.1. Classification (GTDB taxonomy): domain Bacteria; phylum Bacillota_I; class Bacilli_A; order Erysipelotrichales; family Erysipelotrichaceae; genus C-19. The sequence continues at coordinate 6,779 of JAAWON010000049.1, forward strand.
AATGCATACATAAAGCGTATCATTTTCCGATAGAAGATTATGATAAGTTAAGTGTTGTGATGATTTATCCCAGTCAAATAGCGGATGGAGATGCAGGGATAAAACGTTTAATGAACTTATTGTATCTATTATTTAAGGCAAGGAAGCCTTATGCAGATAAGGCATATGAATTAAGGGAGAAGTATGGTATAATGATGACACGAGAGATGGAACGGGAGGTTGAGGAGATGTGCAATTTATCACAGGGTGTTTGGAATGAGGGACGTATGGAAGGCATTGTCCAAGGACGTACAGAAGGCTTAATAGAAGGCCAAAGCAAAATTGTACTGAACATGATGAAAACGACCAAACAGACCATACAGGAAGTCATGAATCTATTGGGAATTGAAGAAGCACTTCGTCCCTTTATCGAACAACGAATCAATTCTCTCTACCAAACCACAGAATAATCCAAAAACGGGCTCATAAGTCCCGTTTTTTAATCCTTATAGGTTGATCCTCATATAGCCACATCCCTTAAAAACCCTCTCATGCACAACGTTCGCCAATCCCTTCGCCCTACTCCACATCACGTAAAAACATCATTTCTTTCGCCAAGCCAAGATACCTCCATCACAATCATCTGCCTACTCCCCTACCAGCAATTGTTTCGGTGTAATGCGCTTAATCCTACGTGCCATCAAACAAATCAAGCCAAAGGTAAACAAGACAATCACCAATCCCGCAATACAATTAAACATATGCGGTACGATAAAAGTACACTTCACAATCCCAATACCACTTAAAAAGATTGTCACAAGAGGATTGATCAACCAAGCGTTCACAAGCAATCCAAGACCTAAAGATAGCACCACACTCGGCATAAAACTGAGTGCAGTTTGCAGGATCAGCTGCCTTGTTGTATAACCCAACGCCTTGTATACTCCATATTCCTGTACTTTATTGTTTAACAGCGTTTTAACCAACAAATACAAGACAAAGGTGATAATCAGAACACTCAAGACCAAAATTGCGATCACAATCCCACTCATTAACATCACATATACAGAAGAAGCCGAGGCAATGGTAGTACGAATATTGATCAATGCGTTTACCTCCCGCCCAAAATAACCACTGATCTCTTCATGAAACGCATCTATCTCCACATTTTCATCCAAATTCACATAATAACTTGTATTTTGCAGCGGACGCAGACGTTCAAAACCACTCCTTGTCATCAAACAGTCCTTGCCCAAATTATTCGTGATCTGAATCAAACCGGTAATCAAATAACGCTCCTTGCGATCACCCAACGCAAGTGTGATTTCATCTCCGATACGCAGATCCTGATCATTGGCGTATTTCGCCGCTATCGCAACCTCATTGTCATAGCGTGGGTATCTGCCTTCAAATACGACACTGCGATTATTCACATCATTGAAATCATCACTCAATGTCGCCACCAAATCTACGCCGCCCACATGGCTAATTGATTCAGAATGATACAAATAATACTTATTCACCCGCTCATCCCGCTCAAGGAAATTTCGCAGCGCTTCCTCATGAGACAGATTGATATTGATACAACTATCCGCACTCTCCCCTACAATTAGATTTAAAAACGGCTCCTGATCAAGAATCATATTATGAAGCATCAAACCTGAAAATACGACCACCAACGCAAGCACCATCATCGTAATACATACCGTAACCTGATATTTACGATGCGTCAATGCCGTTTTCAGTGCCAAAGCAAATGATAGCGGTACATTCGTGTGCGCTAACGAAACATAATTACGCTTAAAACTGTGCGTTGTTACGCCTTGTCGTAATGCAGTAATCACGGCAATATGACGAATACGACGAGCGGAATACCATACAACCAACGCCACTGCACTTCCCAATATTAACATCGTAAACAAGAACGGCTGCCAAACAAAATGAATGTGATACGGTATCCCCGTCTGCGCAATCATCATTTCATTAAAAATAGGAAACACACCATAGGCAAGCGCTATACCAAACAGGGATGCCACAACACAAAGCCCTTCAAACTGTAGAAGCAGCACTTGAATCAACTGAGCACTTGTATAACCCAACGCTTTCAAAGTTCCTAACTGTTTCATGTGTTCCTGAATATAATTGATGATATTAGCGATGATGACAACCAACGCAATCACTAGGATAAAACATGCCATGGCACTCATCACCCCGGCACAAATCATTTGCGAAATAAAACGTGACTGCGCAACCATCGCATAATGATTGCCGGTGATTCGCACGGTGGAGTCAAACCGCACCACACTTGTTTTCAACTGTGTCGCATAGTCCTCCCCTTGATCCGCTTTTAGTAAGCGTATGGATCCAAGCAATGCACCGGGCGCATAACCAAGCGCAGCCAATTTCTCATATTGATCCGATGTGAGCACCATCGCGATCATTCCACAGTTATGAGAACCGTACATCATACTGTTAAAAAAGCCGCAAATTGTATAGGTCTGTTCCTGAGAACCAATGGATAGAACAATTTCCTTGCCAATATCGAGTTCCTCACTACGATAGATCAAGGGTAGGTAAATGCCACTGTCATAGGCACTGTCCGCAACGATTTCAATTTGACCGATGCGTCGATTCATAGCGTCTGCCATATCAATAAAAAGCAGTGGCGCATTTACTTTCCCACCATTGTATTGAAACTGGCCAACCATTTCCATAATCGGTGAAAGCGTATAGTCGGCAGTGCGCTCATCTTCTTCCAATAGAGAAATCAGTTGTTCTTTCATCGCTTCATCATTACGACTCACCACAAGTGTCACATGTTCACCATTCAATTCTTCATGAGATCGCTCCAGATTTTGTTTATAGTCCATTGACAGGATCAACCATATATTTAACATACAGGCACAAAGCAGAATCAAGATGAAAATGGCCACACTCTGCCCTTTTGCCTTGCGCAGATTCGCACCTACTAACAAGATACAGCGTTTCATCCTACCACCCCATTTCGCCTAGGAATTGATTGAGGCGCTGGGTTCTCTGCGCATCTTCCTGTGTATAGGTTCCCAGTTCACATTCCCCCAGAATCACGCCATCCTTTAAATACAAAATGCGATTGCCCCGCAATGCACTGCGCAAATCATGAGTGACCATAACAATGCTTTGCCCCTGTCGATGAAAGGCTGACAGGGTATCTAAGACATCTAAACCTGTTTTAGAGTTCAGTGCACCGGTCGGTTCATCCGCAAACAGAATCGCCGGATGATTGATCAATGCCCGCACGATTCCGACACGTTGCGCCTCTCCTCCCGACAACTGTGTTGGAAATTTCCGCTGCGCCTCCTTAGAAATACCCACAGCCGCAAATAGTTTCATTGCCCGTTTGACCACTGCTTTTTTATCTTTACTTACCAAAAGCCCGGCTGCCAACACATTATCCATCACATTCATCGTATCCAATAAATAAATCTGTTGGAATACAAATCCACATACTTGCCGACGAAACAAGGCCAACGCATCAATGCTTAAATCACTCAAAACCTGATTTCCATAGCGAATTGTGCCCAAAGTCGGTGTATCCATCCCGGACAACGCATAAAGCAGCGTCGATTTTCCTGCGCCGCTGGCACCCATAATTACCGTAAAATCTCCTTGATACAAGGTTAAATCAATATTGCGCAATACATGTTGGAGCACACCTTCACCCGAAAAAGATTTACTTAACTTTTCCGTTTCCAATAGAATTTGTTTCATTCATTTGGCCTCCTTTGTGACTCCATTTTATCGCAAGCACCCGTTGAAATCTTTAAGCAATGCTTAAACATTTCTTAAATCGCTGCCGCTAAGCGCAATTTTGACCGTTATCCGCAAACCCTGTTTACCATTTTCCACCAACAATTCCCCTTTCATTTCTTTCATCAGATAAGTGCTGATGTAGAGGCCAAGCCCAGCACCGGCAATTCCCGCCGCATTGGTACCACGCTGATATTGATGGGTTAAGAAAGGCAGTTCAGCCGCACTAACACCGCCCCCTTCATCCTCCAGCGTAATCCACAGCCATTGATTATCACAGTGAACGTCTAGATGAATAGAAGTATCCGCATATTTATAGGAATTAGTAAATAGATTATCAAACACTTGCCGGATTCGTAAAGGATCTGCGTAAATAATACATTGTGGTAATTCAGGTATTTGTGCACGTTTCAAATAATCACATTGTTTTAAGATCTGAGCCAGCACCATGGAATCCATATCTTGCGGTGTAACGCTTAATTGGTTTAACTCCTCCAGTGAAGCGGTAAATAAATTGGTGATCAAGGCATCCATCTGATCTGCCTTTGCCAATATACCGGTAAGTTGTTCCTGCCTCTTGGCATCAGGGGCGAGCGCCAATCCCACCTCTGCGGTTGCCTTGATGCTTGCGATTGGGGTTTTCATATCATGAGACAGTTTGGCAATCAATTCCTTTTTTTCCGCATTTGCCTTTGCCTCTGCCAAACGTGCTTGCTTCAGTTCGCTGCGCATAAGGTCAAAACTTTCAGTGAACGCGCCAAATAGGTTGGTTCGATCCATATGCAAAGGCACATCCAAGTTGCCCCCGGCAACTCGCATCGCAAACTCTTTCAAACGTTGAAACGGTAAAAGAATACGCTGACGCAAATAAAAAATGGCACTGCACCATACCAGTGCTTGTACAAAAATCATAAACCCCAAGCCAAGCAACAACGCTTCTTTTTGACGCTGTCGCTGTATCCCACTGTCATTGTCAATGATCAATTTTGCGACCAATTCATCCTGTGCATACACATCCAGAATCGTATCACGATGCACAATTGCCGCATGGATGCTTTCACTTAAACCTGCCCTTGTTTGATATAACAAATGCCCCTGCATATCTAACACCACATAATCCAGTTCCCCTATCGGTTCATGGTCCTGCAAGATGGGCCAATTTTGCGCAATACGATGATGCAGTTCATTCACTGCCACACTATCCTGCGCAGTAGTATATGAATCCTGCGCATACAGCCACAATGTCCCTATTTCAAGCAAAGCGATCAACACCCCCACAAGCATCAGTCTGCGTGTTGTCACTGGCTTGTGCCTTGAAAGCGATAGCCTTCTTTCCATTGTGTAATGATATATTGAGGCTGACCGGGATCCACTTCAATCGCTTCCCGCAGTTTACGAATATGCACATTCAATGTACCATCCTGCGTATAGCGATCTTCCCATATTGCTTGAAACAACTCCGGTTTACTAACTAAACGATCCTTATGTTCAATGAGATATACCAGCAGTTTAAATTCCAAGGTACGCAATTTGATTTCCTTATGATTTACCCATACCTTTCGGGCATACAGATCCACCTTTAAGCGCTCATCCTGATAAAGATATCCGCTATTTTGTCCATACCGCTTCAATACAACCTTGACCTTTGCCAACAAAACACTAAGCGAATACGGCTTTTGAATATAATCATCACCGCCGATATGCAAGGCGATGATTTGATCATCCACACTTGTTCGTGCAGAAATAAACAAAATTGGTAGTTCCATGGTGGCACGCAATTCCTGACAAAGCGCAAAGCCGCTTCCATCCCCTAAATTGATATCCAATAATATCATGCTTACGCTATTCGATAACAGAAAACTGCGACACTGTGCCGCACTGTACACCGCCTTGCTTGTAACATCAAAAAGATTGAAGTATTCAGCGGTACGATCTGCCAATACCATTTCATCATCCACAATCAAGCAGTCATAATGCATAGACGCTCCTTCTTTCCATCAGGCTTTCCCTATCATACGCATAAGCGGATGCCCTTATTTTGACTTGAAACACGAAATAAGCATTCTCCCATACGAAGTATTTCCCGGGTTATAGATCCTTTTCTACGCCCGCAATGCGATGATTCGCTTCACATCATGAAAGCGTTGATCCTCATCCTCCACATCAACAATCAGCCATCGCTGGCCGTTGCTTTCTTTTGTCTCTAGATAAAGTTGGCGGATATCAGCGCAAAAAGTATCCATCGCTTGTTCAAAACGCAGTTTCTCCCTTTGGGAAATCACCAATAGCACACGAAAATAACCCTTGTAAGGATAAATCGTACATAGATTTTTTCCCTTATACTTATATTTTATATTCCAACCGTATTCCCATGAACATTTACTGAATGCATAAATGGGAACCGCATGATAAACCTCTGCCATAAAGGCATTGAATGATTCCCACAGTGGTTTACAAATCCATGCGCTAAGCGCATTTGCTTCTGGAATACAAGCAGGATCCTTTCTGTCAAACTCCATCCGTTCCCCTCCTTATCATTCCATCACTGATTCCAACAAGGCTTTGGGAAAATAAACTTTGCGATCCTCTTTGAGTTTCTCGCGACATAGCGCATGTACGATATCACTGGCCATTGACAATTCCCGCACAGTGCCATCCTCACCCAGAATCCATATATTATGACCCTCCTCATTGCGCTGGTAAGGAGAATACGGCATCTGACTCGCATGATCACAGAACACATAATAAGTACTGTCATATCTTGCCTGTTTCACCTTTTCGATCACACGTTCTGCCTGTGCCTCATCCTGCACGGTTAAATAAGCAAATAAATCACGATCCAATACCCGCCGTGCCAAATCAGCCAATACCGCATCCTCATGACTACGCAATAGCGACAAACCATAAAGCGCAGCCGCCTCATCCAAATGAAATAACTCCTCCACATTCGCTTCGCGATCCGCTAAAAACGGATGAAACATTCCCACTTGTGCCAATGCCTGTGCATCCTTGCGATAAATATCTTTCATCCGCTGAAACAAGCGCTCTAGCATTCCCTCATAACTACGCGCTGCCGGATGTAAATATACCTGCCAATACATATGATAACGTGCCATAATATAATCTTCCACACTGTGAATCCCGCTTTGTTTCACACAAAGACGCTGCTTATCAATGCGAATGGTACGAATCATGCGTTCTAAATCGAAATTACCATAACTGGTTCCGGTGAAGTAAGCATCTCTTAGTAAATAATCCATGCGATCCGCATCCAACTGTCCGGATACCATTTGATTCAAGATATCATTGGGATGAGAATAGGTGATAATATCCGCAACTGCCTGCGGTAAGCGCGCATCCACAGCAGCCAAGATACGATGAATCTGCGTATCCTGCAAGATAATGGAAACGGTATACTGTTCATGTGAACACACGCTGATGGCCTCAAAGGCATGTGAGAAAGGTCCATGTCCGATGTCATGAAGCAAACCTGCCAACATGACCGTCACCTTTTCAAATTCACTAAGCCCATCTCTTAACTCCTTGATTTCATTCACCATGCGACGGACGATCTCATATACTCCTAAACTATGCGAAAAACGTGAGTGTTCAGCCGCATGATAAATTTGAAAATCGCCACCAAGCTGATGAATCCGCCGCAGCCGCTGCATTTCTCTGGCATTGATACAATCCCACACCACCTGTTCGCTGACATGGATATATCCATGAATCGGATCACGCAATACTTTTGGTTCCGCTGTCTGTTTCATTGATTCATGTCCACCTCCCTTCTACTTATTTTATGTTGCTCATTCCTACTCCATGGTACATGCCCCACCATCCATGTGCTTCCATGGCATCATCATTGTTATCCTGCTTTAATTGTACAATAGACGAGAAGGAATGAAAAGATTTTTTACCAACTATCGCAATGGCTTAAAATATGGTATATTATAAGCAGATAAGAACAGGAGGATCGCTTATGAACATCGCTGCCATCGGAACCGGAATGATTGTGGAACGATTTTTCTCAGCCGCTGCCTTTGTGGAGGGAGCCAATCCTTACGGCGTATATTCCCGCAGTGAAGAAAACGGCCGCCGCATTGCCGAACGTTTTCATTTCGATCATGTTTATACGGATCTGAAACAAATGCTGGAAGATCCCAACATTGACTGCGTTTACATCGCATCACCCAATTCCCTGCATTATCCTCATGCCAGACAAGCGTTACAGGCGGGCAAGCATGTGATTTGTGAGAAACCATTTACCTCTACCGCAAGGGAATGTGCCGCACTCTATGAACTTGCCAAGCAGAAGCAATTGTTTCTGTTTGAGGCCATCGTAACCATTCATATGCCGAATTATCGCTTGTTAAAATCACATCTGCCCGAATTAGGTACCATTCGTTTGGTTCAATGTAATTTCTCCCAGTATTCCTCGCGCTATGATCAATTCCTAGCCGGCGCAACACCAAATGTATTTCATTCCGCTTATTCCGGAGGCGCCTTGGCTGATATTAATATTTATAATCTGCATTTTGTGATGAATCTATTTGGTCGGCCCAATCATGCCGTATATTATCCCAATATGCAAAGAGGCATTGATACCTCAGGGGTGTTGCTTATGAGCTATGATGGCTTTCAAGCTGTTTGTGTTGGTTGTAAGGATACAAGATCCCATAATATCGCACAGATTCAAGGAGAAAACGGTTATATTACATTAAATTCAGAGACAAGTCGTTGTGCCAATTTCTCAGTTACGACAAAGAATGGAACCATTTTGCCCAGTGTGAAGCAACATGAGATCTCCTTATATTATGAGTTAAAAGAGTTTATGCGGATCATGCAGGAACAAGACACAGATACCTTTCATGAACTTATGGAGTATTCACTCAGTGTCATGGAAGTCTATGAAGCAGCCAGAGTCGCAGCGGGGATTCATTTCCCGGCCGATGATGCATAGCGGTAGTATCCAAGATTTTCTCATGTTTTGTAGGTAAGGAATCAAGCAGAAGGCACTTTGCCTTCTTTTTTTGTACGGATATAGCGGTTCTTGTATGGATCAGCAAGGTGGTGAGTGATGGATGACAGGTGCTTGTCAGCGAAAAGAAAAAAGATCCACTTGGTTCAGGGATCTTACCATGATTTCATTGATGGGTAGCGCATTTGTTTTGGAGGGCATCTAACAAAACACGATCGGCCTTTTGAAATTGATATGCATAGAGTTGTTCAGGAGTAACCCATGCATACTGGGAGTGAGCGTTTAATTGAAGTTCTCCATCAATCATATGTGCATAAAAAGCACTCACATGAACCACCGGGGTAAAAGTGGTATCACAAAATGAAAGCAGATGTTTCTCCACTTCGATCTGAACATTCAATTCTTCTTGAAGTTCTCTGATACAGGCGGCTTCCTTGCTCTCATTCATTTCCACTTTTCCACCCGGAAATTCCCATATACCATTGGCTGTCTTGGATTTGCGCTTGGCAATGAGTAATTCACCCCGCTCATTATGGATGACTACACAGACGACTTCCATGCGCTTCATTGCCAAATGGAGCGATGATGTTCAATCATCTCATAAAAAGCAATGCCAAAGGCTACCACAAAGGCAGAGGCAATCAACTGCGGCCAGTTCATCGGTTCACTGATCAAGCCGCCCTGTACACCGAACCCACCCAATCCTAAGTAAAGCAATAAGGATAGGATATGGTATTTTTTATTGATCAAAGACGCAAAGAATGCGGCCGCAATCAATGTGATTGAGATGAGGAAAATGGTGGAAGTATCCTCAATATCCCATTGAAAATGAGAGTGAACCAAGATATAGGCGCACATTAAAGCATAACCATAAAAGGGAATCAATGCGACCGCAAATATTCTCGAATTAAATTTCATATATCAAACCTCACTTCGCAAGTGAATAAAAATTCATTCACCGCAATAGATCTCTATGGAAGCAGTGTTCATTCACTTGTTTGACTGCTTTATATTTATATTATGGATGCCCCGCTATTTTATCACAAAATAGAAAAGAAATCCACTGTACTAGGATTACGTATGGATTTCTTCGTTCAAGTTTGTTAGTTTACCTCAGACCATTTCCTACGCTCAGGACTCAGGTTATCAACATAATAACGGATGGTCAGAGTGCCGGCACATTTGCTTTTGTTTTTTGGTTCAACGATGAAACCATCCCCTTCTAGCATTGCGTCCAGCATTGCCTTACAACAGGTGTTTAAATTTTTTACACCCGGTTCGCATTCCTCCATCCATTCCTTTGCGTTTACTTCGATATAAAGCCATTGCTTGTCGTGTGCTTCTATTTTTTTGTTCCATAGAATTTGTGCGTAATCATTCATTGTCAGTTTTTCCATACTGTTCTCCTTTCTTCAGGCAGTTTAATTATAGCATTATTCACCGCTTATGCATAGGTTTATCAAGGGACTTTCCTGCAGATACAGGTAAAAGGGTTGATTTTTATGCAGGATAAAGGAAAACAGGCAGAGAGGTTTTCCTCTACCTGTGCTTTTATGAAAGATGACTTATTTGTTGGAATGGGTGCGTTTATGCAGGAGGAAACACACAATCCCTAAGGAGACAAATGAAAGTCCTGCATAAAGCAGAGGATTGCTGGTATCCCCGGTCAATGCGCCCCCCACATGACTTCCCGGATAATAGCTGCCCTGAATTTCACCGTTTGCTTTATCATTGGAATCCTCATCATCCGGTTGTTTTGGATCTTCCTCATCAAAGCGCATCGTATCATAAGGAAATGGATCTTTTGCGTTATGTTCAGGTTTCCACTCGGTGATATCTTTTATGCTTGTATCCGGGACACCATCGCCATCTTCATCTACATTTACATCCGGCTTGCCATCTCCGGTACTGTCAATATCAATATCCGGTATACCATCACCATCCAAGTCCACATTGATATCCGCTTTTCCATCACCATCTAAATCAAGATTCACGTCAGGATAACCATCTCCATCTGTATCAATATTCAGTTCCGGCTGAATATCGTCAGGGCCAATGGAATCATACAGGAAGTTTCCCGGTTTGTAGTCCTTGCCCGGATTCCAGTCATGGATCTCCACAATGTTTACTTGTGGTGTTTTGCCATCTTTGGAGATGTTGATGTGTGGCTTGAAATCACCTTTGTTATCAATGTTGATATCGGGGATGCCATCGTTGTCTAAGTCAATGTTGATCTCAGGCTTAGCAGTAATGCCACTCGCGTATTGGACATCACCGATGGTTACACACTTGCTCGGTTTCCAACTCTTTAACTGCACAAGATTCAAATCTGGTTTTCCATCACCGTCTGTGTCAATGTTTAAATCAGGTTTCCCATCTCCATTCGTGTCAATGTTATAGTCTGGAATACCATCCTCATTCTTATCCCCATTGATTAGGATGGTGTCGCCATTGTCATCTGTCAGTTCAATGTTCAAGTCAGGACATCCATCATCGTCTGTATCCCAGAAGTTTGTATCGCCATTATCCTTGATGTTCAACTTGCCATCTTTGATTGTAAAGGTGTAGTTTGGATAATTATCATTCAACTGTTTCTGTACATTCTTCGCGCTGATGGGATATGTCCCTACTGGACTGTACTTCCCTGCCGTTGTGCTTAACTTAATCACACTCTCATTGATGGTATCTCTTACTCCATTCCATGTGACCAATTTATCTTTGAAATCTTTATAGGTCAGTGGCGGATTCTCCTCTAAGCGTTCCTTCTCCTTATCTTCAATCTCTATTGTGATCGGTTTCGGTAATACCTTAATCTTCACTGTTTTCGTTAAGGGCAGTTCCCCATCTGCCGTTCGGGTTACCTTGATGGTAATCTCAGTACTGCCACTATATCGCAACGCATCAAACTCTGCCTTGTTTCCTGTTACTTGTGGTGCACTGATATAGACTCCACTATCTGTCTCAAAGGTGTACTGCACATTCGTACTCATACTATCATCTTGCGTGCTTCGTATGGTGAAGTGATCACCATAGACGACTTTACCCGGTGTGCTTAACGTCAGTACATTCTCCTCTGCCCCTAAAATATGAAGGATGCCTTCTCCTTCCGCTGCCTTATAGTTTCGATCTGCCGGCTTTGTGACTTTGATCTTCACATCCTTGGCTTCTTCACTCTCCCACTCATATTCTATCTTC
>JAAWON010000050.1 GCA_022799495.1 Erysipelotrichaceae bacterium
ATGGTGGGAACGGTGGGACTTGAACCCACACGGGATTTCTCCCAACGGATTTTAAGTCCGTTGCGTCTGCCGATTCCGCCACGATCCCAATGGAGGTTCCGACCAGATTTGAACTGGTGATCACAGAGTTGCAGTCTATTGCCTTACCACTTGGCTACGGAACCATTGCCTTAATATTATATACTAATTTGAATAAAATGCAACAACTATTCTGCAAATTTCCTTAAAAAGGCGAAAACATCTTGTTAGCTCATGCATTCTAACGCTCACTTCCCTATCATCTTACCCTATTCCTATGTCATAACCTTGTATATTGAAACTAAAAAAAAGATCCTGCTTGCTGAAAACAGAATCTTTCGTTTATTGGATTAGATTAAGCCGCTGCTTTTTCCAATGCTTTTTTTGCTTTATCGCAAATTGCCGCAAATCCTTTGGGATCCTGAATAGCGATCTCACTCAGCATTTTACGATTGATAGCGATATCCGCAACTTTTAAACCATGCATTAAGTTTGAATAACTCATATCATTCATTCTAGCTGCCGCATTGATACGAGCAATCCATAACTTGCGCATATTGCGCTTCAAGCCTTTACGATCGTTATATGCATATTTTAAGGAATGCATTACCTGCTCATTCGCAGTACGATATAACAGATGCTTAGAGCCAAAATAACCCTTCGCTAATTTTAAAATTTTCTTTCTTCTGCGACGTGTTGTATATCCGCCTTTTACTCTTGCCATGTCTGTATTCCTCCTTCACTATTTCGGCAACATCATTTTAATCCGCTTGTAATCGGTATTATGTACCGTAGCCGACTTTCTCAAATGACGTTTTTGTTTCTGTGTCTTTCCATGGAAACGATGAGAAGTGTACGCATGACTTCTTTTCAGTTTACCGGAGCCTGTCTTTTTTACACGCTTCGCTAATCCTCTGTGGGTTTTCATCTTTGGCATAATCCTGACCTCCTGCTTTTGTTATTTCTTCTTCGGTGCCAATACCGTTGACATTGTGTTGCCTTCTAAAATCGGGCGTTTTTCCACATTCGCAATGTCCGATATTTCTTCAATAAAGCTATTCATGATTTTTTTACCAACCTCAAGTCGCGTAATCAGACGACCACGAAAGCGCATATCTACTTTCACTTTCATTCCATCTTCAATCCAATTACGAGCATGACGCATTTTCGTATCAAAATCATGTTTATCAATAACCGGTGATAAACGTAATGGCTTCACCTCAGTAACATGCTGCTTCTTTTTGGCCTCTTTCGCTTTCTTCTGTTGTTCAAAGTGATAACGGCCGTAATCCAACACCTTACATACCGGTGGAGTAGCGTTGGGTGCTACACACAATAGATCCAATTCCTGATTGTATGCAATATCCAAAGCCTCACGACGAAGTTTAATTCCCAGTTTGGTACCATCCTTATCAATGACCATCACTTCTTTGAAACGAATTTTCTCGTTTACTAAATCGTCGTTCACATTATTCGGAATAACTTTTTTGTTGATAATAGACACCTCCATTGTCGAATGAGAAAAGCGGATGCACAGTTGCACCCGCTATATCCATTGTCTTATCATAAGATCATCTGGCATTTACCTATATCCAACGGACATCAGGTGAGAAGGGGCACTTCTGCTTTCCATCACTTTTCTGCCTGTATATAATAGCATGCGCTCAAATGGATGTCAAATATTTTTTGTTTTTTTGTATAAAAGGGTTGAATTATCTTCAGAATTTGATATAATAAGCGAGCAGTTGGTTGAATGACTCCTTAGCTCAGCTGGCAGAGCAACTGACTCTTAATCAGTGGGTCCAGGGTTCGATTCCCTGAGGGGTCACCATGATAAGAATGATCTCACTTCGGTGAGATTTTTTTATTTATGTGCATAAATCTTGACTAGTATATCAAGTACTTTCTTTCATATCATAGCTTTTTTATTCTTATATCCATAAATCAATTTTCTAAAGAAAACCCCTTCAAGATAAAATGATTCATCTTATTAGGTGGTGATAGTCCCATTATCTCATTGAGCATAAGTCCTTATACTTGACATTCACATGCACGATAGCCTTCTCATTTTCATTATCTACTATCATTTATTAGAAACTATATAAAAGCCTTATTACATTTTTTTCTTTCTATTTCTGTATATTCACAAAGGATGAAATCATCTTATATGTATCTAGCGAATAAAAAACTGAATGATCCATTTGCTTAAAAAGCACCTTGATCATTCAGTCCGGACTTCATAGGATGTGATCCTTCGCGTTTATTACATTTGATTATCTAAATTTATCCATGAAACATTAGGATGACGCCAATATGCGCTGCATCTCATTGACGACCTCATCCAAAGCAAGTTCCCTGCTGTCTTGAGCACCGCGCACTTTTAGTTCCACTTTGCCCTCACTGATTCCACGACCAACCGTAATACGATAAGGAATACCAATTAACTCCATATCCTTAAATTTCACCCCGGCGCGTTCCTTGCGATCATCCAGCAAAACATCCACATTTGCATGTAACAACGCATCATATAACTGTGCCGCAGCCTCCATCTGTGCTTCATCCTGATGTGCTGCCACCACAATAGCGACCTGATAAGGTGCAATCGGACGCGGCCAGATAATACCGGCCTCATCATTATGCTGCTCCACGACCGCCGCCATACAGCGCGCCAAGCCAATGCCATAAGACCCCATTACCACCGGTTTCAACTGATTGTCCTTATCCAAATACTGAAGTCCTAAACTCTGTGCATACTTCGTTCCTAACTTAAACGTATTGCCTACCTCGATCCCCTTGGTAAAAGTCAAGTGCTTGCCGCAACAAGGGCAGACATCCCCTTCCTGTACCAAAGCGATATCCGCTATTATATCTGCATTAAAATCGTTAAGATTTACATTTACATAATGATAATCCGTGTGATTGGCACCAACAATAAAATTCTTCATATGGGCTACTTGGCGATCCATAATGATACGTATTCCCAAATCAATCGGTCCGGCAAACCCCACCTTAGCATGTGTAATGCGCTCCACATCCGCAAAGTTTGCCAATTCCATTGCATTCGCTCCCAATAGTTTCAGCGCCTTGGTTTCATTCAGTTCACGATCCCCCCGCAACAAAAACGCAACGATCTCTTTGCCATCCACCTGATAAAGCAGTGTTTTTACAAAATCGCTTGGTTTACGATGGAAGAACGCCGCAACTTCTTCAATCGTTTTTGCCTGCGGTGTTTCCACCAATTCACGCTCCAACTGTGCTGAATCATCATCCGATATCTGATCCACCACCTCGCTGATTTCTAAATTACTAGAGAAATCACAGCCCTCACAACCGACAACCACATCCTCACCGATTGCACAGATCGCTTGAAACTCCTCTGACAATAAACCGCCCATGGCTCCGGTATCTGCCTTAACAATCTTGTAGTTCAATTCCATGCGATCAAAGATACGCTGATATGCTTCAAACATCTTTTGATAAGATACATCCAAACCATCCAAATCCACATCGAAGGAATAGGCATCTTTCATCAAAAACTCACGGGTCCGAATCAAACCATAGCGAGGTCTCGTCTCATCACGATACTTTGCCTGAATCTGATACAGGTTATAGGGGAAATCCTTGTAAGAACGCCCTTTCATACCGGCCGCAATCGCAAATAATTCCTCATGCGTTGGGCCCAGTACATATTCCTTTTGATAGCGATCCTTTAAGGCAAACATATTGGATCCAAATGCATCCCGCCGACCGCTTTGCACATATAATTCCTCTAAGATAAGCGCCGGCATTAACAACTCCTGTGCCCCGCTCGCATCCATCTCCTCACGGATAATATCCTCAATCTTCTTCAAGACGCGTTTGCCCATCGGCATGATCATATAGACACCGCTGGAACTTTTTTTAATCATGCCCGCGCGCACCAATAAATTGCCGGAACGACTATCCTCGTCTTTGGCCTCCTCACGCAGGGTATAAAAGAAACTATTGCTTAACTTCATATCTTTTACCTCTTTCCTTCTTATGCGGCGGTGAGTGTTGGTAGCGCAATCACCGCGGTTTCGTATGTTTTTGTATGTGCGTTTGAAACACTTATATTTGATTCATTGTGATAAATGATGTCAATAGACAAGTGGACGCTCTTCCTGTAAAACCTTGCGGATCATCGCATGAGGCTTCATTTTGATCGCTGTACGTAACTTTACAATGCGCTTTGGTTGATTCGCCACCGTCAATGGCAATCCATCCTCATCATAAAGTTCTTCAATCATAAAGCGAATAGTATCCTCATAGGGCGATAACAGTTCAGCTAAGGTATGGGTCGTAAATTTATTGCGTACTTCCACTGTGGCAAGTTGATTTTGTTCATCATAGTCCAATACATAAGCAATAAACTCGTTGGTAACACCGGCTCCGTTGACTCCATACAACTGATCCTTCGCCCTTGGCATACCGGCATAAAAACCATTTGCGGTTGGACGGCTTTCACATTTATGAAGTTCCTGTTCACACGCTTGTAGTGATGCATCACTTAATCTGCCTGTTTCTGCAATTTCATCAATGGCACGCCGATACGTATGCACAAGCGTCGCAATATAGTAGGTGCTTTTCATACGACCCTCGATCTTCATACTGGCAACACCCAACTCCATCAATTCAGCCAAATAGGGCAACGCCATCAAATCCTTACTGGACATACTGAAATGATGCGTTTCATCATGCAGGGGCTGATCGCCGCCATATAAGCGATATTTCCAGCGACAACTCTGTGCGCAACCACCGCGATTAGCATCTCGCATTGTCATATGATTGCTCAACATACAGCGACCACTGTACGAGATACACATTCCACCATGGATGAATACCTCCAATGGCATCGTAGTATGGCGCATCGTTTCCCGTAGTTGTGCCATACTGACCTCGCGTGCCAATACCACACGATCCATTCCTTTTGCCTGCCAGTAATTGATCGCTGCCGCATTGGTAATGGAATGCTGGGTGGAGATATGAACCTCCAAATGCGGGGCAATTTGCTTGGCATACATCGCAATCGCCGCCGAGGCAACAATAATAGCGTGTACTCCCGCTTCCTGTAAGGCACACAAGTATTCCTTTAAACCATCAAGATCACCCTCATGCGGCAACATATTCACAGTCACATGAACACGAGCGCCATGTGCCTTCGCAAAAGCGGTCCCTTCCGCAATATCCGCCATGGAGAAATTATTCGCACGTGAACGCAATGAGAACTGCTTTCCACCAATATATACCGCATCAGCGCCATACAATACCGCAATCTTCAAACGCTTTAAATCACCGGCCGGTGCCAATAATTCCGGCTTACGTAGCGTACTCATTTGCTTAACCCCGTGGAGCGATAATAAAACCCGTCACTCAAGGGCAGATCTTTATACCGCTCATGAAATTGTTGCTTTGCCTGCGCCCCATCGCATGTTCCTTTGCGAATCGCATCATATAAACGAAGAGCCAGAAGCATCTGTTCACTGCTATGAAAACAGCCATCAATGCGCATCGCTTTGATACCCGCATCCATCAACTCCTGCATCTGTACAAAACTGTTCAACACATAGCCGGAATAAATATGCGTTCCGCACTTATCCTCCACAATCGGAAAGTGTTCACTGCGTGTATCCTCAACCAAGGAAAGATCCATGCGTTCTTGTACCTTTACCTTATCCTGTTTTCCAATAAATTCCATATAACTGCTTAACAAGGGACGACGAGAATGCATCATCAGGACATGGCCATGCGCGATGATCTCCAATTTAGCGGCCGTACTCGCCTGCGCAATCGCCAAAATCTCCTGCAAGGTGATCTCCTTTGCCAACACCACCCCTTGACATCCCTCATTCACATAAAAATCCACATCCAAATGATTCGTTACCAATGTATCACTTTGATAAATCAGACGATCCGCAAACCCCATTGCTTGAGCATAGGCAAGCAATGCCTCATCCGCAAAGTAAATCCCATCGGCTCCGGCACGAACCAACTCCAGCAATTGTTGGCAAGCTCCATCCACATCTTCCTCATATAAAAACGCATTCATCATAAACAGAGCCTTCGCCCCCTGTCGATGACAACGCTCGATCGCTTCCCTTGCCTGTTTCGGCGCAATCCGGCACATCCCCCGCAATCCATAGGGAACCATGGTAAAAATCACACCGTCTGCCCCTGCTTCCAGCGTTTGATCCAAATCCTCCCATGTCATAAGCGCCGCATACAAATGCATCCTATCACCCTACTCTCTTCAAAGCGCAAATATCATATCACAGAAATGAAGATTTTGCTACTTTTCCCATGGAATCTCCCCGGTAAATGAAAAAAAGAGCCGCTGTATCCTAACCCCAATCGCAAGATTGTTCAATCCATCGGGCGGATACACGCTAGGCTCTCTATTTAACGCTGATACAAAGTTTTGAAATTCAATGGTGCAATCGTATCATATTCGCCCTTTAAATACTTGCGCATATAATTATTTTCACGATTTGCGTATTCAATCAAAGTCTTTAACGAAGTACCATCTTTTTCCTTCGACACAAAGGTTATTTCATCACGGCGGATAAAGTATTTATTCAAATACACCGGATTAAACGTGGAGAACACCAGTTGCGTCTCATTGCGGTTGATCTTAGGGTCATGTAACATAGACAACAACGGAATCATACGATTGGGATCCATGGATGCATCCAAATCATCCATAACAATGGTTCCCCCTTCTTTTATCGCAGTGTAAAGCAGATCCACGAAATTGACAAAACGCTGGGTTCCAAAAGCAAGCGGAACAGAACCGTCCAAACACTCCTTCATGCCTACGGATTTCAAGAAGGCACTCACTTCCTTTTCATTGCGCAAAGCCAAAGGATGATTCAATGCCTGTGCACTATCCATTGCTACAAATAAGCGTTTCTCAAAGTAATCTTGAATCTTACCACCCAATGTCGGCGCAATGAAACTCTTAAAGCCTCGGGTTAAAAAGATATCTGAACAGCGGTATTTCTTGAATTGCTTCTCATTGATCTCCAAACTGGGAACACGCTGTTCATCTAAATATTCTACGCATTTATTGGTTCTTGCCATTTTCAAGGTATTTCCCTTGCGTTCAAACATAACAGAGCGATTCACACTCAAAGATTCCTTTAATACCTTTTTGGTATCAAAACAAATATCATAATCAATAACCTTATCATCGTGCACAACGCTAATGCCTAACGTGATAGGCTTATCTGTTCCCTTTGCATTTACCAGCTGCGCATAAGGAACACTAAAAGGCTGATCAATCCTACCGGATGCGATAATTTCCTGCAATATTTTAATCCCCAACAAAAGATTGCTTTTGCCGCTGGAGTTTTGTCCATATAACAGTTTCATAGCCACAATACGATATTCATCTGTTTTATTGCGATTCCATTTTACAATTGAGTTTCTGAACTCACAAATGCTTTCCGCCCCCAAAGAGAAAACCGTCGGCTTTTTCATCGAACGGAAATTTTCAAAACGTACCTCTAAGATCATAATCGCTTACCTCTTTCATTTTTCACTCTACTTAAAAGAAACTTTTAAACAGAAAAAAGTTCAAATTATCGCTACTTTTTTTGTGATTATTGCATGAAACATACGTCAATGTGTAAAAAAAGGAAATTTATGAAACAAATAAGACACTTTTTATTTGATCCTAATTTTTCGCTTTCCTTGTCATTCCCCATCCTTATCCCTACTTTTTACCATGCGGTTGTATGAATGAAATTACTTAAAATTCACCCATCATAAAAAATGCTTCATTTTGCAGAATGAAGCACGAGTGGATAAGCATACAAACCAATAAAGAAATCATTTCGTCCAAATAACTTACCTATTTAGCCAATGTTCCCATGGGGTCCCATGGCTCTAATAATCTTGGTTGCTTTTCTAAATCAGTTAACTGTTGCGTTGTCAAATAGCGTTTATGAACCACAGCCTGATAAACAAAGCGTTGAAACCATGAATCACTGGCCGTAAAATAGCCATTATGACCGCTGTCCACTCCCCAACTGTTCTCTATTTTCCATTTCAATGGCTGATCATTCAATAAATCCACGCCACTGAGCACCATCGCATGATTCATGGCACTGTCACGCATATCCAGCGCGGTTTCCTTATCAATACTGAAATTAATGCCAAAGGCGCTGTTATAATCAAAAGAGGTATCATCCCAGAATCCACCTTTTGTATCATTGAATTGATTACAATCACTGCCGAACCATACCAATTTTCCATCTTTCAGTTGGGCAATTACGGCCTGTTTTAATTCTTCTATCGGCACATTCAAATAGCGAACCGGTTGGCCATTGGCATGTGCGAGATACTTTACCTCAAATACCTCATGAAATGGCTTATCCTTGGTCGGCGCATGAATCAAACTGACATAATCCCGCAGATTCGTTGTGATATGTGCATGATAAAAAGCCAAGGGCGTAGTTTCTTGCTCATGGTGCACATCCCCATCACGATCTGCATAGGCAAAGGAAAAACGCTGCGGAGGAATACCGAAGCAGGTACACAAGAGCGAATAGAGTTCTTGCATCAGCGTCTCTTTTAACGCATAGATCTCATCTTCCCGTTTCATCAAGGCAAGATTGCGGACTTCTTGGGCAAAACGTCTAAGACGCGTGTTGATTAACAAATTCATCGTCGCTGTATTTGCACTTTGATAGGTCTCACTCATAACATCTTTTGGCACAATCCCATATTTTTCAACCAAATTGACAAACATATCCCATTGTCCCCCATCTTGGATCCCTGTTTTCACCAACCATACAAAGGTGCGATCATCTGCTTTTGCATCTTTCATTGCGATTGCCAATTCACAAAATGTATGAATTTTCTCCAATTTATCATAGAATGCCAAGTAGTTTTCACTCAGCTCAAATTGAGCCAAATTCAAGCGTTTGGCAATTTCCTCTCGTAATAGATTACATCCGGCAAAGATCCAACAGCGGCCACTTGTCTGTTGGTTGACAGCCTTTAAAGTATTGATATTCACCGAAAAATGATGTTGATTCCTTGTGCAGTTCTCCTGTACACTAACACAAAGTTCCAACGGATTATAATAGAGCGCATGACGCATGACTTTCTGTGTTTCATTTTGCTCATACGCTTTTTGCCACTGCATGATTTTTTCCATTGATAACTGTTCCACTATGATCGCATCCTTTTCTCTTATTTTAGCATGGCAAAAAAAAAGCAATCCATACATGTACAGACACATCGTAAGGATTTCACACTGTAATATCATCTTTTCATCACACAAGAAAAAAACAGAGACTCATTGAATCTTACATCAAATGAACATGGCCCTCTGTTTCTTTATTCGCTGTGATTTGTTTCTTTGTTTCGATCTTCGCTGGTTGTTTCCAATCCAACTTGCTCAAGATTCTCGCTTATATCACAAATGATTTCTTCCTTAGCTGGTGTTGCATCCGCATCCATCACGACTTGATCCAGCCCTTCCGCTTTTGCATTGCCTTCTTTGTTAGTGTCTTGCTTTGTCTGTGCTGCCTGTTTTTGTATCATCTTTTGTCGGTATTCATGTACTTCCGCAATTACAATACAGATCAGTCCCCCCCATAAAAAGAGATCTGCCAAATTCAAAACCACCTTGGTATCAAACAAGGAAATACCGATAAAATCACGAATATAGCGTAGGAAAATGCGATCCAGTAAATTACCGCAGATTCCTCCCATCATCAATAAAATACCATTGAGCGTCAATCGCTCGCTTTCCTTCGTATGATGATAAAAACTAAATAACAAAATAAGTGACAATAATAAGGTAAAGAAAACGGTGAGCCCATGCCCTTCCACAATCTGAAACGCCGTTCCATAATTCTGCGCATCGCTGAAAAACAGCACATCACCTAAAATATAGACCTCCTCATTTAAGTCTAAGGCCATATTCGCAATAAATTTTGTGATTTGATCAATGCAGATATAGGCAAAGATCCATCGAATGTGCTGTTTCTTCATCTCATCACCCGTTTTTCCATATGCACCCTATTATATCAATTTTTTATCTGTTTGACAAAACAAAAATAATTTAAGCAAATAAACTAAGTGATGATTTCATTTGTTTATATGAATTTGCATATGCGGTGTCTTAAAACATATGAACACTTTACAAATTGCCCTGTAACAATGGGAACTTGTTATTTTATATCGAAACCTTTATAATTAGGATATCTGTAGATTGAAAAGAGGAAACCTATGAAAAAACTGACAAAGGCGCTACTGGGTGGAGGCAGTATACTGGCAGGTGCATTTCTATCTGAGCGCATCCTTGCACAGCGAGATGTAAATGAGTGTGTGCCCTATGGGACAAGAATTGATACTCCTTATGGTAAAATGAATGTGTCGATTGAGGGATGTGGCGAACCGGTCATCGTGCTGTTAAGCGGTTATGGAACCGCTGCCCCATTGCTTGACTTTGCGCCTTTGGCAAAACGCTTATCGGCATTTGCACAAGTGGTGAGTGTCGAATACTTAGGTTATGGTTACTCAGATGAGGCGACAAGGCCACGAACAACCGCCAACATCTGTGAAGAATTACATGCCCTTTTATCTGTACTGGAATATAAAAAATATTACTTAATGGCGCACTCGATTTCCGGTGTATATGCCTTATACTATCTGCATCAATATCCAAATGAAGTATGCGGTATCATAAACATTGATTCCAGTGTCCCTAAACAAATTCAATATGTGGATGCATCCAAGGAACAATGGCTGAGTGCTCCTTTGAAAAAAAGTGGCTTGATGCGGCTATGGGAAAGCATACGTCCGGGGCAGTTTCTGCCAAACAGTCCTGAATATGATGCACAAGCATTGGCAACGATAAAAGGGATGATGTTTGATCAGCGCAGACACAAAAGCATTGCGGATGAAGGAAAACGAATCAAAGCAAATTTTTTGAGTGCGGTGGAATTGGAGTATCCTGATGATGTAAGCATATTGACTTTGTTATCCTCTCGCAACTGTGGCGCAGTTGCTTGGTGGCGGCCCTTACATGAGGAACAGTTGCGCAATCATCCCCATAGTCAACTGGTTGAATTAAAAGGATCGCATTATCTACATTGGACGAACAGTGCCGAAATAGCAAAAGTAGTTCATGCATTTTTACAGGAGGCAAAACATGTTAAATAAAAAACGATTTCATTCCTTTGCGGCCGGCATTTTCAGCGGTGGTGTGGTACTGTTTTTATTTCAATTCGGTGAGTTGATTCAAATGCACATCAACGCGGGGCTTTTGGCAAGCATCGCATTGATTGTGGTTGGCGGCGGTTATCTGTATTATGAATACCGTAAAGATCCGCAAGCCTATTTAAAGGCTCATGATGAGATTCAAGTGAAGCGAAAACATAAAAAAAAGAAAGCGAAGGATAATTGACCATCGGCAGAAACTGGTGGTTTTTTATTTATAAAAGTTTCATATTTATTACCATACATATTTTACCACGATAACAAAGTTATAATACAAGTTATCAATACCATTTTTTCAATTTTATCATTTTTGGTATTCATAACATCAATTTAACTATCTAAAAACAAAGCAACTTATCATATGGTACTTTAATTAATTTGATAACAGTCTTACTTCATATGGTATAGTTAGGTATTG
>JAAWON010000051.1 GCA_022799495.1 Erysipelotrichaceae bacterium
GACCTACCCAATCAGCGCAAAGGATGCGCAGAAACAGTTGAATGACAATTATCCAAACTACACCTTTACGATTAAGGAAGGGAAGTTGAACATCAAGGATAATGGAGACAAGAACTTCTGGGATACAGACAATGATGGCTGTCCTGACTTGAACATAGAACTGACAGATGACAATGGGGACACAATCCTAATCAATGGCGATAAGAATGAGGATGGTATTCCAGACTATAACATCGACACAAATGGAGATGGAAAACCTGACTTAAACATTGACACAGACAAGGATGGCAAACCTGACTTGAACCTAGTGCAGTTAAAGAGTTGGAAGCCAAGCAAGTGTGTGACAGTGAATGGAGTTGATTATGCGAGTGGTATCAGTGCAAAACCGGAAATCAATGTGGATGAAAATGGCGATGGTATACCTGAACACAGCATTGATACGGATGGTGATATGAAAGCAGATATCAATATCAAAGACGGTGATCGCTATATCAATTATGTAGAACATATCACATGGAATCCCAAAACCGATTACACCTATCAAGGTTTCCTCTATGATACAGAACATGATATCGAACCAATCTTAAATATTGATACAAACGGAGATGGATGCCCTGATATGAACATTGATTTGGATGGAGATGGCAATCCTGATTTGAATATTGATACAGATGGTGACAAGATACCGGATACAAACATTGATAGCACGGCTGATGGTAAAGCAGACACCAATCTAGATACTGACGGGGATGGCATCGCAGATGAAAATGTGGAAGAAATCACCGAGTGGAAACCGGAAGCTAAGGCAGGAAGAATATGTACCATGATCTTGCATCCAACAGATACAGATGATCCTAGTGGTCCAGATGACACTGATCCAAGCGGTAAGCCCAATGGTGAAGTACAAGGCAGTTACTACCCGGGCGATAACGTAGGTGGCGCACTGACCGGGGACACCAGCAATCCACTGCTACATGTGAGCATCGCATGTGTCTCACTTGGCTTATTCTTCTTCGTGTTATTTAAGCATAAAAAGGATGAAAAAGATGAGTTGTAATCATATGATTTAATCATAAATAATTCTACCTAAACAAGGGTTTCTGTGATTGAGATCCTTGTTTTTTTGTATCAATAAACAACCTAAAAATAACGGATAGGCTTCCAAAATTGCATCATTCATCAAACAACTTTATGCTTTTTTTCATCACTATATCATCACTTTTTTTAGCGATATACATCAATGCAATATGCATGTATTCGTACATTGAAAGAATATTTTCCTATAACTGAATTTAAAGTAATTTGTATATAATATGTAAAATTGTATTGACAACATCATAAAAATGATTTATTCTAAAAAATGAGGTACACTTTATGAAAAAAAGCGAAATTACGGAATTGGCAATATTACAGCAAGCATCCTATCATGAGGAGGCTTTTGAACAGTTATATGAGCGCTATCATCGCCTTGTTTACTATGTGGCATTTCAATTGTGCCATAATGATGCGGATGCACAGGATGTGGTGCAGGAGACGTTTATGGAAGTCAAACGCTCTTTGCCACATTTAAAAAATCCTCAGTATTTTCGTTTATGGCTGTATCGTATCATCCAGTCTAAATGTAAAAAATTATTCCGTAAAAATAAATATGTATTTACCGACATTGAACAGGATCATTTACTTAATGCTTTTTTGGAGGAAAATGAACAATATTTACCGGAAGAACAACTGAAATATCGAAGTGATCGGGAATTGATGTATTCCTTTATTCAGAAATTGCCTTATCCCCAGCGTTATGCCGTATATTTGTATTATATGGAGCAGTTGACGACACTGGAGATTGCGCAATTATTAGATGTTCCGGAAGGTACGGTGAAAAGTAGATTATCGGTGGCACGCGCAGGCTTGAAAAAAAGCATTGAACTCTATGAGCGAAAAGAAGGGACCAAACTGAACTTTCATGAGGGGTTTGGCGGTGCGGCAATTGCGTCTTTGATTGGAGAATCCACATTACCGGTGGTTTTTCACAATCATCCGATGCAGACGCTATGCTCGAGTTTCAAATCTGCCTCTTTGGCAATGAAAGCATTTGTATTGATCGAATGTAGTGCTTTGTTTCTATTTGGCACGTTGGCGGTGGGGGAGTTGCGTTCATTGTCGAGGGAGATGCAGCAAGATGAGATGAGAATCAGCACTTTCCCTTTGCTGCAATTTCAAGGCAATCCGATTCAAACGAATAAAGATGCGTACTATACGCTGAAAATGAATATATGTACACAGGATATTGCCCAATTGAGTGAGGAACGTCATCGTGAAGCACTCCCACTTTATTTGGCATTGAAGGAAGAAAACAGTGTTTACTATGAGCAGTTGAAGCAAAGCGGATGGGCTGCGCAATTTGATGCATGGGAAGAATAAGTTGTTTATAATGTGTTTGGCAACTAATTTTTAAATATTTGATAAAAAATGAAAATAAAATGAACGAAAGAGAATTTTCTTGGAGCATGCTTGTAGAGCAGTAGAGATATTGAGCAATCTGAGGAGATTCTCTTTTCTTTAACATATTGCAAGATGTTGTTGAAGTTGAGAGAAGGTCTTTACAGCTGCAGGGCATTTACTGCTAGATTTTATAACGTTTGTTTAACGTTAAATAAGAATAAATAAGATTTTTATCGAAAGATATACAATTACGAAGCAGTTGTGAAGGAAGGGAAGATGGCAGATGTGGAAAAAAATAGTTATGGCATGTATAGTTTTATTAACAATGTTGTCTGTAGGCTATGCTTATTATAATTTGAATATGAGTGCAGCAGGAAAAGGCACAAGTGTTTTAATCAATCGCAGCGGTTCTGTTTTAGGAAGCAAGTTTGTATTGGGTTCTTTTGATGGCAAGGATGTTATCATGGAGGCGATTAAGGATCATAACGGCAGTGAGATTTTAGCATTAGGACAAGGTGGCGATATTCGCTTAGGACTTTGTAATACACCAAGTTGTAATGTAAGCACTGTGGCTTATGCCGATACGAATATGTTTATTGTTGAGAATGAAATCAATGCAAGTCTCAGCACAAATACAAAAGCGGCCTTGACAGGAGGAAACGTCTTTCTGCCTACCTACAATGATATCTCGGCAGGCGGTACGTTTCATTTAACAAGCGATACCTTGAAGGAGACGATAGGTCCCGCTTATCCGGCAAGTGCAGGTACACAGCCTATCTTTCAATGGCGTGGGATACCGATGACAAAGACCGGAACGGAAAAAGCGGCATGGATGAAACAAGAGATTTATAACGTAAATTATACCGGCTTAGGGCAAGCTCCTTGCTATGCAGCCGGTATGGGAGATGTCGGACCCGGATACTTTGCCAATGTATGTTGGTCGAATACGAATAAAAGCTGTGCTGACAGTGGCAGTGTACAATCAGCCTTTATTGTTCGTATGGCGGCCAGGATAATGAAAAATAAGCTGGCGTTTGCATTAGATACGACCACGACCGGAACTTCTTTAACTGCAATATCTCCGTCAACTCCTTCTGACTTATTGAAACTGAGAATATTTGACAACTCGATCGGTACGATTTCAGTGAACGATGAAAATAAATCTGTTGCGAAGGGAGATAAGATAAAGATTCCTTATTCGAATGCTGATCCAAGTAAGCATATTTCAGTTTTATTCTATAACGTAAGTAATCAAATCATTTATTATCAGAATTTCAGTGGTAAACCGGCTGCGGGAACATTGGAAATTGAAACAACAAGTTTACCGTTGGGTAATTACGGAATCAAACTGGTGAATGAGGAATTTACCGGTGATAATCAGCCAAGTGCAGTATCTCAATTCAGTCAAACTTACAATGTTAAAATTGTAAGTCCCCATAGAATTACTTATACCAAAACACCGCAAAGTGGAGCCGGCGCAGGAGATTATGAGTTCAGTAAGAATGTAAATGCAGGACAGGTTGTCGGAAAAGTAACGGCGAATCCATTAGGCGTAACCCCACTGGTTTATGAACTCATCGCAGATGGAGATAATTCCTATCAAAACTTTGAAATTGATGGTCTGGATTCAAACAACGCATCCACTTCCACTCCCCTGAATATCAAAATCAAACAAAATGCGCCAGACTTGGTAAATGGAGGTCTTAAGGCAGGAACGTACAAGTTCTGTATAACTGCCGTGGATGATAATGGATATCCGCTAGATAATTCCGGAAATCCGAGCGAAAAGGTATGTACTTCATTGGAAGTGAAAAAAACAAAGCCGACGATTACCTTTGACAACGACGATCAAGGCATAACCTATGTATCAGGCAGTACGACAAGCACCACGACGCATAGTGAACATGCGACCCATACAAACACGGATATAGCTGACAATGATGTGAATATTGAATACTCCTTTGTGTCTGGCAATGGAAACATCATATCCGGTGGACTGCCCTTTACCTCCGCAAATGCGCAGGATCAGGCAGATATTGTGTTTGTGGCCAATGCGAGCGGCAGTATTGTGATACAGGCAAAAATAGCGGAAAGTGATAACTATGAGGCTGCGAGCACAACGAAAACGATTACCTTTCAATTAGGCATCACAGCGAATTATATAGAGGATAAGCCCAATATCATCGCAGGAAGTACATCAGCGAAACCACCGACTTCCTATACCCAACAAAATCGCATCGGCCATGTGGATGTCAGTGGTGGTACAGCCCCCTTTACGTATACACTGCCCAGCGGCCAAGGAGATAACGGTTCCTTTTACATAGACGCAAGTGGAAATGTCTATGTGAATACAAGTGTGGGAGCGAATGGTTTAACCCCGGGTAGTTATACCATCAAAATAGAGGTAAAGGATAATACGACGCCAACCAAACAGACGACAACCATAACGAAAACCATCACCGTAGCGCCGGCTACCTTAAGTGGAGTAGGATGGGAGGATCCGCAGCACAGTGGCAGTGTACTACCTTCCAATACGTATACAATCACCTATGATCCAAGCAGTGAACCGGCAAATGGTGGAAGTTTTCATACGAAACTGATGGAAACCACATCAGGGGCATTGGCAGGGACAACGATTCAATACAGTTTGATACCGGATCCCAACCAAGTGCTCACAATGAGTGGAACGAGCACAGTGAGTGTCAGTGTGAAAAAAGCAAGCAGCGCAAGTGAAGAAAACATGGAAAAGATCAAGGCGCATATCACAGGGGGCATTTATGGCAGTGTTGGAGTAGACAGCGAATTGATTGTGAATGTGAAGAAATATAAGCAAAGCATCGCCTTTGCGGATACCAGTGTATTGAAACTGCCGGTAGGTGGAAGTTGTGTGAGTGTACCGGCGGATATCACATCAACCTATTCCAAATCAGGGGAAGTGATTCAATACACGACAAGCAATACAAGTCCCAACGCCCCATTCACCATCAATGCACAAGGACAAGTATGTCCGACAAGCAATGCCCAAGATGCGGGAAGTGCAACCTTAATGGGAACACTGAATGGTGATGATAACTATGAAACAGCGACCACACCAACCGGACGTGTGATACAGATCTATGTACCGGAGAGGATTACGGTAAGTGGCAGTATCATTCAAGGGCCAACACCTGATGTGACCTATACACCGGACGCAGTGCTCAAAAAAGCCCTGCATACAAGTGCTCAACCCAATGGAGGTACAGCGACAAGTGGAAGTGCTTTGGCACAGGTGAGTGCAGCGAGCAGTACGTATAGAAAAAGCACAAACAATGGCAGTCAAAATGCGGATGCATCCTTATTTACCGTGACCCCAACCGGTTATATCACCTTGAATCAAAACATAACAGCCAGCGATTTAGCAAGTCATGGGACAGGAAATGATTACTATATCCAAGTGGATGTGAGCGATCAAAATGGAAATACGCGTACAGTGGATGTCATCATAGAGATTGAAGATGCGAAGGCAGACTTCTACTTCATTGATCCGATCAGTGGAACAAAGTTAGCATTAAGTGATACCTATGGAACGCTCAATGTGCCGGTATACAAAAAGGTATATGAAGTAAATGGCACGATTGATGTGAATACGAATATCAGTGCACAATACAGTGAAGTGACAATCGCAGAAGCAGCGGGAATTGATGTGGCAGAAGATGTGATTGAACACAATGGCCTGAATCATTTCACAATCATGAATGCGAGTGATGCAGGAGGACGTTTCAGCAATGGTGGAGATGCCTATGTAAAGGCATGCATGAGTGCGCAGAATGGATATGCGGCCCAGTGCATCTATGCGAAAGTGATCATCGAACAGGCCCAACAAGATGACTTTGCGTTTGTGAATCAGCCACGCTGGACACTGGGAAAAAGTCCTGCGACCATACAGCCGACATACAACGGAAAACTGAGCGAAGGAGAGGTAACTTTATCGAGCAGTAATAATACGATTGCGGAGGTATTACCTCCGGTGAGTGGTCAAGACCAAAGTTTTCAAACAATGAATAAAGTAGGAACAGCGACCTTAACAGCGACAGCGCCGGAAGATCGCAACTATAAGGCAAAGCAGACAACGACAATCGTGGAGACAACAGAGCGGCCGCCAACGAGTTTAACGGTATTTGTGCCGGGCTTAACCTATGGAGATACCGGGATAGAGGCAAGGATAACGAATGGTTATAAGAATGGAGTACCTGCCTATTTCTATGTGGATGATACAGATATCCTCGAGGTGAGCAATACGCCGGTGAATGTGCGCACATCCCCACCGATGGAAGCACTGGGAAGTGGACAAGTAGTGGTGAAAGTCTGTCAAATCACAGTACCGTTTGATCCGGCAGTGGATGATTGTAATGCCCTTGGAGGAGATTATGGGGAACAGGTCATGATCGTTAAGAAGAAGGAATTGCGTCTCACCTATGCGGATGAAACGATCTATGTAGGAGAGGCATTCCCGGATTATCGTTGGGAAGAACCAAGTGCAGGAGCATTTGCGTTCAATGACAGTATCCATGATTTCCCGATACCCAATAATACAAGTGCGAAGAAAAATGGGACAGCGATTACAGATACCAGCCAAAAAGGAATTTATGATATCAGTGGAGCGTATAGTCCCAGTGAATTGAGTGGGAATGCGAAGCACTACAATGTGTTGGTGAATTCAGGGACATTGAACATCCACCAGGATATTGGACAAAGCAGTTGGTATCATTTAGAGGATGAGCAGGGAAACATCGTATCTGCGAGTGAATGGCACAATCAAAACATAGATGTGGTGATTGATGTAGGCCAAGCGAATGGCAATGCGGGCGGTTATGATGAGATCTCGGATACAGAACGCTTTAGCAATGCGGATAAGAGTCGATTCACAGTCAGCAAGGAAGATGACAACCTGAAAGATATCTACTTCCGAATCAATTCCAATGGAACATCAGCGCATAAAGGAGCGATGAGTGAGAGTGTACAGGATCACATCAAGATCGACAAGACGGCACCCAAGATGATCAGTATCACGGGTTATCCGGTGAACACAAGTGGCTTATCGAATCTATTGAATGAGATCACCTTAGGCCATTACTTCAAGCCCGGGGTAAAGGTAGAGATGAAAAGTGAAGATCCCAAGCCGGCCAATCACAGTAAGGCAAAGGTGAGTGGGATAAAAGAGATTCGCTATGAGGTGTATGAGTTAGATGCGAATGGTGGAATGGTGAGTGGAACACCGTTATTGGCAGATAGCGGGACACCCGGAAGTAATGAAGTGATGAGCATAGAACTGCAGGAGATCGGGAACTATCGCGTATGTGCGACAGCGATAGATGAAGCAGGGAATGAGGGGACAGAGAAATGTTCCGATCTGAACATCAAGAAGATAGACGTGGATGTGGATGGCGATGGGAAGTTGGATTTCAATGATCCGGATGGGGATGGATGTGCCGATTTAAATATCAAGTGGAGGGATCCCAATGATGGCGATAAGTGGGTGATCATCAATGGGGATCGAGATGGAGATGGCATACCGGATTTGAACATCGACGCAGATGGCGATGGATTGCCGGAGTTGAATGTGGACAGCGATGGCGATGGGAAACCTGATTTGAATTTGGTGAAGTTAAAGAAGGGAGAATGGAAGCCGAGCCTATGTGTGAAGGCAGATGAAGGAAATGGGATACTGGAAGAGTACTGTACCGGCACCAGTGTAAAGGCAATGATTAACATCGACTTAGATAACGATGGCATCCCTGATATCAACATTGATACGGATGGCGACTTTAAGGCTGATTTCAATATTTCCTTTGATGGGGAAACACCGGTTTTGAATATTGGGAAAGTACCGGACGAATGGAAACCCGGGAAAGATTACACATTCCAAACATTCCTTTATGATACGATGGAAGATTTAGAACCACTATACAATATTGATACAAACGACGATGACTGTGTTGATACGAATATTGATTTGGATGGTGATGAGATCCCCGATCTGAATATCGACATTGATGGAGATGGTATTCCAGATGTAAATATTGATGGTGACGGTGATGGAGTGGCAGACAGCAATCTTGACAACGACAATGACGGAATTGCCGAGGAGAATGTAGTAGAGATTACTGTTTGGAAACCAGATACAAAAGTAGATCAAATCTGTACAATGATGCTGCTGCCGGACTTGGAAGAAGAACCCAAGGATGAGGATAAACCCAACGGTGAAGTAGGGGGCAGTTATTATCCCGGGGATAATGTAGGCGGTGCACTGACCGGGGATACAAGCAAACCATTACTATATATGGGTATTGGATTCAGTTCACTGAGTATATTGTTTTTCTTATTGTATAAGCATAAAAGGGAAAATAACTAATCTGAAAGATACATTTTAATATCAAGGGGTTTATCAAGGTAGACCTATATAAACAAGGGTTTTAGTTACTAAAATCCTTGTTTTTCTATTCTGAAACGTATATTTTAATATCATTTTTCCTTATTTCTAAAGGTCTACCTTTTAAAACAAAACAGGAGGAATGATGAAATGTTAAAACGAACCATGCTAATCATATTTACACTGGGGGGAATGCTTTCCATAAGTTATGCTTTTTACAATATCAATCTTAGTGCAAGTGGAATAAACTATCAAGCCGGAGGCAATGTTAATGGAAGAGTAAATATAGCACCTGCAAATATTTCGGCACAAAATAGCGGTTTGCGCAGAGGAGACAAATTCTATTTAAATGTTAAAAATCCTGCCACAAATGATAAACTTGGTTGGATATTGGCAGGCGCTGATGTTGGGATATCCGGTATTGTTTTGACCACAGAGGGAATTACACAACCGATTGCGGCTTCCGCAAAACCAACAGTGGCTACAACTACTTTTTATCGTGACACCAATTTACCGCTTGTAATGGATCCATTTATTGCAAATATGCAAAGTGTTGATCAAGATTTTCTGTTGGAACGAGATGTTAGCGGACTTGAAAATCTTGCTGACATACAAGCAAACTATTCTCCATGGCCTAGTGATGTTGGGTATGTTCAATATGTAACTACAAAGGATTATATCACAGGAAAAAGCCCTTTTTTACTTGGTGACCCTGCTGATACCGTATGGACAACTTCTAGTCCTAATGTACCGGCGAATAAACGTACATTTCCTGCACCATACGATTTGACTTTTGATGATTTGTTATGCACATTTGATTATTGGATGCCATATTCAGGAATACAACCAACCGGTACACGATATAATCAGTGGGGTGTAATCAGTACGACTTCTTCCTATCCGCAACCTTATACAAATTTAGCTACCGTGCGGCCTGCCGCTCATATTACACTAGGCAATATTGTATTTGCACTTTCACAAGGATCGCAAAGCGGTTATGCAATGGTAGGAACTCCGATTGTAGGATCGGGTAATTTATGTTTGGCGGCAGCGCAGGATGAAACAATGAAGTTGCGGGTGGCAGATCCTTCTTTATCTATTAGTTTTAATGCAATAAAAAACAAGAATCAGGCAGTTGTTGGGAAAGTTGTAGAAAATGGTAGCGTGTATTTGGCAGTAGATGCAAATGCAGGGACGAATCATACGGTATCAGCGTTAATTTTTGATGCATCAGGAGAATTTAAGTATTATCTACCGCTAGAACCTGCAAAGGGAAACGATTTGTATGAATTAGATGTGAAAGGGATACCACTAGGTGTTTACAGTATCAGTGTAGTGAATGAGGTTTATGATGAAACTGATATGAGACCTGCTTCTTCAAGCAGGTTAAGCAATGCGTTGCCCCTAGAGATTGTTACGGGGCATGAACTACAATATACAAATACTCCGCAAGGCGGTAATGATTATGAATATGGTAAAAATGTAACTATTGGCGCAACGGTTGGCAGTATCGCATTAAATCCTGTCGGTTTTCCACCGATTACTTATAAAATGGAAAGTGATGGTGATCAAACTTATCAGAATTTTGAAATCAGCGGTTTGGATTCTAATGGTGCATCCAGCGCAACATTACTAAATGTAAAGGTGAAAGCGGGGGGTCCTGATTTGGCCAATGGCGGTCTAAAGGCAGGGACGTATAAGTTTTGCATTTCTTCCAATGATGCCAATGGCTATCCCGATGTACAAATACCAAATAAGACAAAGATTTGTACTTCTTTTGTGGTAAAGAAAACAAGTATCAACAGTGTTGTATTTGATCAGCCAAATCAAACGATAAAAACGATAACAGAGGCTTCTACAAACTGGTATGAACCAGCCAGTGCGAATCCTGCTCATGGAATTAAAATAACTTATTCTATAGCAGGTGGTGATATAGGGCTGATAGATATTGATCCGGATAGTGGCGCAATCTCTTATAAAGGGAAGGGTGCTTATGGAAAAGTAAAAATTAAGGCGAGTGCTGATGATGATCCAAGTACTGGATATGACAATAATCTTCCTGCTTATGCAGAAAAGGAAATTGTGATTGTAAGAGAAGTAGATGGAGTCGTAATTCCCGATCAAGCATCAAGTGATAAAGATATTCCGACTTTTTCAAGTGATAAAGCAAACATAAAAACAAATGGTGTTATCGGAAAGATACAGGGAACTTTAGGTGCACCCGATACAATTGGCGGTTCAGTTACAACATACACTTATGCGATGAAGGCAGGGGGAGACAGTAATTTCTTCACAGTAAATACTAACAGTGGAGAGATTAAAACCAATGCGAACTTGGCAGTAGGAAGTTATACCTTCACTGTAACAGTGAGTGATAAGTGGAGTAGCAAAGATATCCCGGTGACAGTGAATGTAGGAATGGCTCCGGCAGAAGCATTGAACTTCTATGAGAACAGTACCTCTAATACAATCATCAATCAAAAGACAGTG
>JAAWON010000008.1 GCA_022799495.1 Erysipelotrichaceae bacterium
GGCTGTGACACTTGGCATAACGCCTTAGTCACAGCTTTTTCTTATATTTATATAACCAACTTCCATTTTTTAGCAGGTATCCCTGTAAAGTATGGATAACCCGCTTTACTTCATTTATAATTTAAAGATGTATCTGAATTTGATATAAAGTATTATCAGATTCAGCAATAATTGAATCATCTGTTGTCAAAAATCTAACAGGAATACTTCTAATAATTGGATCATTTTGAGCGGATAATTGATAGCAAATTTCATCATTCAAATCATGATAATACATATTGTTATTGAAATCTGTGACGATTATTCCATCATCTTTCATTTTAGATGTCCACCGAGCAGATCTAAAAGCTGGATCATACTCATATGTTTTCAGTAATTCTCCACTTTTATTAAAAATCAATTCTTTGTTTTCTTCGTGCAAAACAATGTAGGATGAGGTCATCGTGAATCGATCAAATGTATGCTCTAGAACCAAATCACGTTTCCCATTTGTGAGATTGACTCGATATAATGACTTACTTTCTTCATTAAGCGCCTCAAAATATAAATAATCTCCATCCATTTTCGCTGTTGCCACAATACATCTGCTTAAATCGTCATAGGAATACTTTTCTTCTAATTCGTTGCTTTCATTCGGTACCCGAATGGTTATTACGTTATTATCATTAACGCTTAAAAGTACAAACGAAGAATGATATCGGAAAAACTGAGGACAATTAAACATGTCGCTTTGAAATTCTTCATATAATTTTTCATCACTTTTTCCATCAATAAAACGATAAAAAGTTGCGAGTGTGTTTTCTTGTGTACCAGCGTATTCGTAATAATACATATTTACCCCAACATTCATATAATCCATAATTCGCTCAAACTTTTGATAGTTCTTCCATTCTAATTGCTTAGTCTTTAAATCAAAACAATATAAGTCGACTGTATTAAAATAAATAAAATTTTTTGTAGTATCATAGACCTGCCCATAAATCAAATCATTCTCTACATAACGTATTTCCATTTCGCCTTCTTCAAATTCCTGTAAGGGAATTGCGGTATAATTCGCCGCTTTATACTGTAGTGAAATAACCTTAGGAGTTGAAGAAGCACACCCATTCAATATTACTAGTAAAATAAAAGATAAAAACATTTTTTTACTTAAACTCATAAAATAATTCATCCTTTCATTGTCCAAATAACATATCAGTTTTGGACTGCTCTGAACACATTATCTTCTGTATCAATATAAAAATCATACACACTAAAGATTTTCATTTATTCTAGTAATCGCCGCTTTTCTTAATATATTTCTTTTCGCTTATCCATATAGGCGTCACTCAATATGAGAGCAAATGTACTCAATTTTAGCACTTTTTTCATAAATTCTTCCTCCATTTTCTAAATATCTCACGTTTATTATACAAAAGAAATAGGGAAATGATCATTCTAGTATTAAATGATTTTATTTGGTATAATTTATAGTATATGATATCAGGATGCTGTTTTTTTGGGATTTTCTAATCTGTTATAATAAAGTAATAATTCACCGATAGATAACTTTGCAAACAAATACTGAATTGATGCCAAATTAATCATTTATTGATCGCATAAAAGTAATATACAAAATATTTATGTGGAACTTTTTACTAACCCATACACCGACATGGGTCATTTTGATAAGCGCTATGGCCGACCTGCCTGTTCTGCCGGCTATCCACTGCTTCAAAATGGATCCCGCGGAATTTATGTTTTTGTTCTTCAAGTTGCGTTGAATGCACTAGGTTATACCACCTATACATTAGATGGTGCATTTGGCCCCAATACACAAAATGCGGTAGTTGCATTCCAGCGTGAAAATAGCCTAAGCACTGATGGTGTGGTTGGTTGTGCTACTTGGACACGCTTAGTCAATGAAGCAGTAGGAATTGGCCGCACTCCGACTGTGATTGATCCATAGAAAATGGCTGTGACACTTGGCATAACGCCTTAGTCACAACTTTTTTCTTATATTTCTAAATCTTATACATATCAAGGTATTTTACGTGATTCTTTTACCACTTTTTGTAAGTTGAACTTTTTAGCGTTTCTCCAATTGTCTTTTTCTTGCGATGACTTTATCTATTCTTAACTTTATTTGCTGAACAATTGCTTGAATGCGTACCTCATCCATGAGTGGATTCATTTTAAATACAGTTTCAACTTCATCTTCAAAACTTTCAAGTCTTGTGATATCCAACCAAGAAAGATCATTTACAAGTTTTAATTGCTCTTCCGTGGAAGCTTTAAATGGTTTACAGTTATACGTGCTTCCAATCGCCGAAGTCGGTTGTATCGCCCACAATGAACTACCACTGTCGAATATTGGTGCAATTCCAACCCACTTCAATGTAACAATATTTCGAATAGCACCAAAATTACGATAATGACGATCATAATTCGCAATGATATAATCACAAACGATCATCTTATCAATCTGTAATTTAGCATTTGGAATATTGAGCGAGCGACACGCTTCAAGAAAATGCGTATATAATGAATCATTCCCTCTTTGCTTCATTGCTCGATCAATATAATAAGCGGCTACAAGTTCTTCATCCGTATTTACCATTGTAGGACAAACAGAATAATAGAGATCATTTTCTTGAATCAATTCATAAGGAACATAATCTCGCTGATCGAGTATTCGCTCATACAGTTTCGTGGCAACAAGTTCATTGAACGGTTCTTGGTTATTGAAACTGTTTCCGCCTTTCATAAGACATCGAATATGATTTATGATTTTCCATTTCTTTTTCAAGTTTCCATCACTTGAGTTATCAGGGCTGAACACATTCAAACCATCAGAATAATTCATCTGTCCCATCAATAATTTTCCCATATCTTCACTAAAATCATTTTCAAAGAAATTAACATCCTTCCACTCTATCTCAGAACGTTCTTCTTTGATCCAATACTGATCGCTTAAACTAAGACCAAAGCATCTTTCCAACAATTCAACAGAAGAATGAATATCCATTTCTGCCATTACTTCTTTCAATCTGCTTCTGGAAGCAGGGATGGAACGATCTTTCCACCAGTTATTTAAAGCTTTTCTTGTGATCCCTGTTTTATATTCCATAACTCCTAAAGGAGCATATTCAGGATGCATCACACGATCAATCTTTGTAACCGTATGTGTTTCGCTATCATACGAGAACTTTAAAATTTCAATGTCTTTACTCATTAAAATATAATTCATATCGTCCGCTCCTTTCTTGTTTGATTGTTATAACTATTATAGCATATCTAACCTCATTCTTTGATGATCATGAATGATAATTCTACAAAAAGTATTCATAACGCTTGCTTGGTATAATTGTGTTGATTAAGCATCTCATCTATAACATCAAGCACGTTGTTTTATACATTTCTATATCATCAACGCTTACTCATCATGAGAGGTTGAACAAATCTGTATATTGTGATCTTGAAACTTGAGTTCATAATCATAATTTATATAATTGTTTTCACTATGCTCTATAAAAATACAGATTTTATTTTTTAAAAATGATTGAATATTTTGACAAATCATTTTGTAAGTATGGATATCAAGTGAACTCGATAATTCATCAAAAATCAGAACATGACTATCTGTTCGCGCAAGCGTCTGTGCTAACAATAACCGTTTTCTTTCGCCTCCAGACAGCAAATTACCATTTTCTCCAATTGGCTTATCTTTTAAACGAATCATCAAATCATTGAGACAGCATACGTGAATCAAATGATCAATTTCCTTTTCTGATAAAGCAGGATTTGCTATCTTTATATTATCCTTCATGCTTACATCAAATAAAAATCCATCCTGCATAAGATAGCCGATATTAGGAAACGCATGAGTATTCTTACGATTGCAACGATAGTGAATTGTACCACTTTTTGGTTGAATAAAACCCGCAATCAAGTTGACAAATGTTGATTTTCCTATTCCGGAACGGCCTTTTATCAAATACGTATTATTTTTATGCAAACCTAAATTAACATGATTGAGAATGATTTTATCTTCTGCAATATACCAAAAACTCACATTCTTAAATTCAATCGTGTCAATCCATTGTTCACTTATCATTCGATGATATGTCTTAAGATTAAGAATTTCGTCGATTCGCTTCATAGATACCTTACACTTAATCAACATCTGCCGACAATCCAACAAGTTCATTAAAGGATCTACTAGCATATGATTATACATAATCAATGCCGTTAATCCGCCCATACTGATCATTCCTTTTGTAACAAATATTGCTGAAAAAATCATAATACATCCAATCGTCATCATATATAATGATCCCACCATAAACTCACTGAAACTTTCCAATCGACTTTGCCTAATACTAATCTTTTTTACATCATAGGATGAAGCACGTATGCGGGACAAGTATGCTTGCCTCTGATCGTATAACTTTAAAGTAAATGCACCTAAAATTCCTTGAGTAAAACATTTCCATAAACCTTCTTCGGCATTTCTTTTCTCATCCGCATAGGTTTCCGCCTTTCTTTCTATCATTCTAGAGGTTAAAGCAGTAATCAAACCAAGCGGAAAAATGATTAAGGTTAAGTAAAAGTTGATCTGAATCATAAAACATACACCAATGATAAATGTCAAAATGGATGAAAAAAACACTTTAAAACTATTAAAAAAATTCATACTAATATATCTTGTATCATCAATCAAGCGATTTGATAAAACGGTTGAATTCTCATTACAAAAGATATCACTTCGCCAAAAATTATCATATAATTTTATTTGCAGTTCACTGCCAAATTGCGTTTGTATTTTTGCGGTGATAAGATCGGATAATGCGCCAAAGAATTGTGCGCTCATTTGCATAAAAAGGTAAATCGCACCAAACAAGAGAATATCATAAATCGCTTTTCCTTGATCCTGTAAATGGATGGCATCAATTAGTTTTTGGATATAATAAACTGGCACAATTGATATAAAACTATAGAATACGATTGCGATAATTAAAATAACGAGATTTCTTTTTATATGCTTATCCATAAATTGAGAAACTTTTTTTAAAGTATAAAACATAATCTTTAACTCCTTATTTAACTTATTATATCACACCTTAAATGCAAAAAACATAAAATCATCTGATCCGATTGATATCAAACATTCGCTTTTCATTTGATATACCTTAGCGAAATATCATTCAATGTTTTTACACTAATATCTAAATAAATGAAATGATCGATCCGCCTATTCTGCCGGCTATCCACTGCTTTGAAGTGGATCTTGTGGCATTTATGGTTTAGTTTTTCAAGATGCTTTGAATGCCTCACCAAAAAAAGAAACGTATCGCTTTTGACGTATACGTTTCCCATACATATTGTGATTGAAAATCAGCACAGGCCATTCAACTTATATCTCATCACATCTATTGGGTAAAACATCATCCCACTACCACATCCCCCGTTCAGCATTTTTGATTCCTTATCTGATGCATCATAACTTATATTATATTCATCTGTTTTACAGATCTATTGTTCACCACTAAGTGCAAGTTGAGGAAACAGAACGCTTGGTGAACCGATACCTGTATAAAAGTGCTGTAAGTCATTCCCCACCATTGTAATTGTTTTCAACAATTCCATAAAATTACCGGCGATGGTAATCAAATTCAATGAGTGCTTGATCTTTCCCGCTTCGACATAAAACCCACTCGCCTGTAAAGAGAATTGGGTTGTGACTTGATTCCAGCCCGCATGCAAGCCGGTTACCTCAGTAATAATTATACCGTTTTGCATTGCCTGTAGCATTTCTTCATAACTGCTCTTACCATTCTCCAAATATAAATTCGTATAAGCGATATCTTGATGAAACCCATTGCCCATCGGTTCACATCCCATTCGCTGTGCCGACTTCAAATGATGAAGATAACATTCCAAACGCCCGTGATCAATTAACTTTTTATAACGGCATGTCACCCCTTCATCATCAAAGGGAACAGAGCGAATACCATAAGCCAAAAACGGATCATCAACAAGCGTTACTTTTTTATCAAACAGCACTTTATGTAATTGATCTTTTAACAAGGAGATTCCCTGAGCTACCTGTTCACCATGAAATTGATTTGCAAAACAATTCAGCATCGCCGCCATCGCTTTTCCTTGAATCAAAGTCGGATACATACCGCTGGGAATGGCCTTAGGATTTAACTTCGCTATTGTCTCAGCACTTAAACGTTTGACAAAGCCATCGACATCAAAAGGCACCTCAGTGTTCAGATTCACGATTTCATAAGCAGATTTGCGCTGCTCTCCCTCTTGAACCAGCAACTCCGTACTGAGTAAAATCGTTGCGTTTGTGCGTTGAGCGTCCAATCCTTTGGAATTGCGCAGAATGATCACGCTTTCCTGTTCTTCATAACTGACCTGCATCACCTGTTGCACCCGCAGATCACTTTGTAATAACTTGCATTCAATTTCTTTCAACAGGGCAATTTTCGCAGATAATGGTTGTTTCAGCCATGGTACTTCCTGCTTATTTTGCAAGAAATCCTGCTTTTCACCTGCATACAATTCCGGCTGATCCGTACTGGTAATCACTTCCGCAGACGCTATCAACTCCGCAATGATGTTGGGAATCTGCGTCGGTGCATCATCCTCAATTAAAATATGTCCTTTATGCCCCCGATAAATCCCGGTGATGCTCCAAGTACGGCAATCACTGCTCGTTAAAGCATCTATATTTCCTTTATATAAACGCATACTGCGCTCTTGAACCCAGCGCTCATCGACTTGAATATCACTCAATCCGTTTTCCAACGCTGTACGTTTTAACAATTCCCAATCCATTTATGCCTCACCTCCATCACTGCCGCCGACAATCATTTGCTTTACCCGAATTGCCGGTTGCCCGACATCCGCAGGAATGGAACCGCTGCTTGCTCCACACATTCCCTGACCACGGCTTAAATTGTTTCCAACCATATCAATTTGAAACAGCGTTTTTGCGCCATTGCCAATCAGCGTAGCACCCTTTAACGGCTTCGTAATCTTGCCATGCTCAATCAAATAACCCTCCATGACGGCAAAATTAAAATCACCGGTGCTAGGATCCACGCTGCCACCTCCCATTGTTTTCGCATACAGGCCATATTCCGTTGCCTGAATCATCTCCTCCAAGGTAGAATCACCATTTAATAAAAATGTATTGGACATGCGTGAAACGGGTTCAAAACGATAGGATTCCCG
Organism: Erysipelotrichaceae bacterium; assembly: GCA_022799495.1. GTDB lineage: Bacteria > Bacillota_I > Bacilli_A > Erysipelotrichales > Erysipelotrichaceae > C-19. The sequence continues at coordinate 7,231 of JAAWON010000008.1, forward strand.
CCGGGCACTGCTGGTGGAATCACATTGCATTCTGCGCGCATTCAAACGATCAATCAAATAACTCTTCAACACACCGTCTTGAATCAATACATTACGCTTGGTAAAATTCCCCTCATCATCTATATTGGCAGAACCCCAACCATTTTCAATTGTCGCATCATCTACCGCATTTACAAGCGGACTGGCAATCTGTTTTCCTAACTGATGAGCAAATACCGATTGATCCTTGGCCACTGCCGCTGCCTCTAAGGCATGACCGCAAGATTCATGAAATATGACACCGCCAAAGCCATTGTCAATGATGACATCCATGATCGCACTGGGACATGGCTTTGCATGAAGCATCGCTTTTGCGATACGTGCTGCCTCCTGTGCAATGGATTCCGGTGTTACTTCATCAAAAAACTCCATACCTTTGGCTGCGCCCGGAGAATACAAGCCGTTTTGTACCGATTCCCCATCTTTGGCAAGGGCGGTGACACTCATTCTGACCCGAGTGCGATAATCTTGAATATAGCGTCCCTCACTATTGGATATAGCAACCTCCTGTTCCTCTTCCAGATAATTGATGATTGCTTTATCCATACAGGGATCATAAGCAAGCACCGTATCACTGGCCCGCTTCATCAGCGCGATTTTTGCCTCCTTCAAACAATCACTGGGGCGTTTTTGCACCGGATGATGATTCTCATAGATCACCTCCTGTAAACAGATGTCCTGAGGCTGCTTGAGCGTGGATGCTTCTAAAGATTCACACAATAAAGCCACCTGTTGGTGTAGATGCTCCATATCCATACGATTCGTATAAGCATACACACTATTACATCCGCTGTAAATACGGATCCCGATGCCGCAGCATAACTTCTTGGAGCTATCCTCCATCACACCATTGATCATACGATAAAAACCACTTTGTTTGCGCTCCTCAAATAATTCACAAAAATCACCGCCACCTACAATTGCGGCATTCAATAATGATTCCAACTGCTGCTTATTTAACATCATTGTCACCTCTTGTGTTACATTATACACGATATGAAAGAAAAGGCAAAAGTATTTAGCGCTTTTGCCACAAGTATGATCCATATAATATGTTTGGGGAAAGGTGGGATTGGGGATGTAGTATGCATAAGAAGCGATATGTTACACTTAATTGCCGATGCGGATGAGTTTGGCCATATAAAAGCCATCCGTCCCATAGGTAAAGGGAAAAATCGTTTGTTCCTCGATTAAAGAGAACTCCTCATGTTCCTTGAGAAAGCGTGCCACCTGTTTTTCATTTTCCTTTTTATTCAATGTGCAAGTGCTATAAACCAATACACCACCCACCTTAAGCATTTGTGCACTGCGTTCCAGAATCGCTGCCTGCAAAGGAATCAGCGTATCCATATCTGTGCTTTGCATATGGTATTTAATGTCACTTTTACGCGATAAAGTACCATAGCCGCTGCAAGGAACATCACATAATACCCGATCAAAACTCATTGGTGATAGATCCTCCAGTACACTTGCATCCATACATCTTGCCTGAATACAAGTGATGCCTAAGCGATCGGCTCCTTCCTGAATCAGTTTTACGCGATGAGGATGAAGATCCCCACATAGAATGGATCCCTGATTGTTCATCAGTTGGGCCATATGTGTTGCCTTGGTACCCGGAGCGCTGCATACATCAAGAATTCGCTCCTGTGGCTTTGGCTGTAAGAAAGGCGCTACTAACTGACTGGCCTCATCCTGAATCGCAAGCATACCCTTTTGATACCAAAGAGTATCCGCGATATTGCCTTCTTGGTAATAAACGCTATCCTCACCTAAAGTACCACATTGAAAGCGTGAATCCTGTCTTAGCAGTTCCTCACGGCTGATGTGTAACGTATTAACACGGGCACAACTTTTGCGCGCTTTCATATTCTCCTTGCAGATTGCGGCACAAGCATCTTTACCATACTGTGCATTCCACATCTTTATCAGCCATAACGGATGCGATGTTTCCAGACTCAATGCCACATCACTGTCCGCAGGTAATGGGCGCTGTCCTCGCTGTGTCACCTTACGAAGCAGCGCATTTACCATTCCACATGCATAGGCAAAGCGCCTTTTCGCAATGCGAACACAGGCATCAATTACAGCATAAGGCTGTGTATCCATCCACAACAGTTCATATACCGCCATATCAAGCAGGATCGCTACCTCTCCTTTGGGTGATCGAGTGGCAAGATCCTCCCATTGATAACGTACCAGTAATGCTTGTTCCAATGTACCATACACCAAACGAGTGATATAGGGACGTTGTGTTGGCGCAAATCCCTGCAAGGATTGACGCAGCACAAGATTACTGTATTTCTGTTCTAACATAATCGCACATAAGCACTGATATGCGCAAAGACGCTGATCCATCCGCATCACCTTCCTTTCTCTATCGGCCGACAAATGATTACCATGGTATAGGTAAGCAGAAAACCCACCAAAACATCACTGAAGAAATGGGCTCCCGCCATCATACGCAGGATCATCATCGCACCAATCAGTCCAATGATCAATATGCGCAATAGCCACGTGAACTTCCCCTGATGCACCTTGGCACAAGGCCGCCAAAAACATAACAACGTACTCATTACTGCGCTATGAGCACTGGGAAAACTTTGGTGATGCGTAAAACCATTGATCTGATACCAAGGTGTAAACAATGACCAATCACCGTTCATCTCACGAAAACGTACTCTGCCCCAACCGCTTTTCAACAGAAATGTAAGCAGGAACGAAGATAAAAATACTGTCAAAAAATATCGACAAAAAGGTTCATATTTCCCCCAATCCACCTGAACTCGCTCACGCATCAACCAATGAAAACAAAGTGCCAAAGTGAGTGCAGATACGCATACCAGTCCATATAACAAAAGATCACTTGTCCAATACTTCAATGTATCAAAGCTTACAATCCATAAAGTAAGCAAAGCACACAGTGCATAACGACGCTGCCTTTTGGCACGATATAAAACATAGAAGCACAGGACTGCCAACAGTTCGATTGGACACAAAATCCATCGTTCAAACAAGACTGCAAGTGGATTTTGAGGGTTATATAGATATTGATTCAACGCTAAATCATAAGGAGCGATCCCGATCAATGCCAATACTACCCCCATATAAGGTAGCCCTAGCAACACATTATACTTAAGCGATCGCTGTCCCTCCTTCATTTGTCTCATCAAACTCCACCTTTCTGTCTCTGCCTACTCCAGCATTAACGGCTGTAAATCAACCTCCATCACCGCTTTCGCATGTGCTTTTAAGTGATGGCGATAGATCTCCCATATCAAAAGATTCAGTTGGTATTGATCCTTGCCTTTGCATAAGATGCGTACACGATATTCATCTTTGCTTTTGCCCAAAGCAGCCGGTCCCAATACTTTAATTTTATCGTGTTCCTTTAAGCGCTGCACATAGAACGCTGCCCATTTCATCGCTTCATCCTCTTGCTTGTGGCGTAAAACAATGCTTGCCAAATAAGCATAAGGCGGATACAGGGCAAGATGGCGATAGCGCATTTCCTGAACGAAAAAGGAACGATAATCATGCTTTGCGGCACATTGGATCGCATAATGATTCGTATCATAGGCCTGAATGATCACCGTGCCGGCCTTATCATGGCGACCGCTTCGACCACTGGCCTGTTCCAATAAATCATACGTCAATTCACCACAGCGATAATCGCTATGATGTAATAATGCATCCCCGTTCAGAATCCCTACCAATGTGACATCGGGAAAATCCAAGCCTTTGGCAATCATCTGTGTCCCAAGCAAAATATCCGCTTCATGATTGCGGAAACGTTCCAATAAGTGTGCATGCGCATGCTTACGACCGGTTGTATCCGCATCCATTCGCAAGATTCGTGCCTGCGCAAAACGCTGTGACACAAATTCCTCTAACCGCTGCGTTCCCATGCCCAAATAACGCCAAGCGCTGCCATTGCAGTTGGGGCAATGATGGGGCAACTTCATTGTATGATTACAGGTATGACATTTCAACACTTGTTCATCCTTGTGATAATTCATCGCTAAATCACAATGGGGACACTGAATCACATGACCACAGTCGATACAGCGTAAGATCGGTGTATAGCCGCGGCGGTTTAACAATAGAATCATCTGTTCGCCGCGTGATAAACGATCTTCAATCGCCTGTATCAATACATCGGATAATAAATAACTCTCGCGATTGGCCAAAGCCTGTTTCATTTCCACTATTTGTACACTAGGAAACTGTTCATTGATACGCTGCGGCATTTCAATCAGTTCATATACCCCTTTTACTGCTCGGGCATAAGATTCCAAAGAAGGCGTAGCACTCGCCAAAACCAACGGGCAATGATGCGTTTTGGCACGTTCCATCGCAATATCACGGCAATGATAGCGCGGTGCACTGTCCTGTTTATAACTGAGATCGTGTTCTTCATCCATCACAATGAGTCCCAGATCATCAAAGGGCATAAAGATCGCACTGCGTGTTCCCACCACTACTGCGACTTGATGACGCTTTACCAGCATATACTGCTCATATTTTTCCTGTGCGTTCAAAGCACTGTGATAAATAGCCGCTTTACCTTGAAACCGCGCTGCGACCCGCTCCATCATCTGTGGTGTCAGGGCAATCTCCGGTACCAAGATTAACACTTGTTTTCCTCGATCCAATACCCGCTGTGCAAGCCGTAAAAACACCTCGCTTTTACCGGAGCCGGTCACTCCATGAAGCAGAAAAGTCTTACTGTCCTGCGCCTTCTCAATTCGCTCTATCGCCTGTACTTGTGCATCACGCAAATGTAAGGGGGTTGTGGGAAGTACATCACTGTACAAAGCCTGACCAACTTCCTCGCGCTCCTCGATGCGTAATGCCCCGATTTCAATCAGTTTTTTACCGGCTGTTTTAAATTCCCGATAAAAATCACTCCTGCGCATTTCTCCTCGCTGAAGCATCATCTCCCATATTTCACGCTGTCGCTTCGTACCTTCGCACAGCGGATGATCCACAACCACCCATGCACATGTTTTCATCCGCCTCATAGAACTTTTCGGCTTCAATTTGCTTGGCAACATACATTGAAAACAGGCGATCATCGGAGCGATGCATGTCTGCGCCATAAATCCCGCAAGCGCAAATAATTCCTCGTTGATCAACGGCTCTGTATCCAACTGTTTCAACACTGATTTTAGTTGATAATCCAGTTTTGCACAATAGGTAGACTCCTCTACTTCCTCCACCTGATCCACGAATGCGACCACTGCCCGATCATGAATGCCAAAGGGCACTTTCACCCGCATCCCACGACATAATGAAAAACCATCACAGCGATAGGTAAAGGTATGATCCAATTTCATTGTAGGATGTTCCATATAGACATGAGCCAGTCGCATTTTGCTTCTCCTTTTTCATTTCTGCCTATTATTTTAACATAAATTCCATCATTTAGGTGGGCGAAACCAAGAAAGGCAAATATTTCCCAATCCTTTCAACTTCTGTATCCCTACTAAAAAAGATGATCGCATGATCATCCTTTCCATCATTCCTTATATCATTTGAAAGCATTGCCAATCAAATACAGTCCTTCAAGTTATGATAGAGCCAATTGCACATCATATTCTTTGAACCATGTGTCAATCTGATACAAATAGGCCAACAACTGCGGACCACTCATCAGCTGTCCATACCAAGGTAGTGTAAAGGCAGAGCCACCGCTTTCTATCAACTCTTTCAAGGCCGCATCATCAAAAAGCACATGCAAAATACTATCAGGATCCGCATAGACCCCCCGCATACGTTCTATCATGATTTGCGTATACTTTGGATTATGCGTTTTCGGGAATGGATTTTTCTTACGGTGAGCCACTTCCGGTGGCAACTCATCTTCAAAGGCAGAGCGCAAAATGCCTTTTTCTTCTCCCTGATAAAACTTCATGTCCCAAGGAATGTTATACACATAATCTATCAAACGCACATCCGCAAATGGCGCGCGGATATTGACTCCGGACGCTGCCCCCATACATACCTGCCGAGTTACCAATGTCTGCATAAACCAATGCAAGCATAGGATCGTATGAAGGCGGGCACGTCGATCCGCTTCACTATCTCCTTGTAAATACTCAATATCCTGAATGGATGCATCGTAGCACTGTTTGATATGAGCTTCTAAATCCAAGTCTTGTAATTGTTCATGAAGCATTGCTTTACGCTCTTTCGTGGAGCGAAGCCATGGGAATGTATCCAGATGAGCAAGTTCCTCACGATAAAACCATGGATAACCACCAAACACCTCATCACTGCATTCACCGCTCATAATGACACTGCGATCCTGTTTTACCTGTTGGCACAGCCATAATAATGCGGAATCTACATCCCCCATCCCCGGTAGTTCCCGCGCACACATCGCCGCTTTTAATGCATCCGCCAATTCTTGTTGGGTAATCATAAGTTGAGTATGTTCGCTACCGCACTGTTTGCGCATCGCCTCGATAAATTCCTGATCCAAAGAAACCTGATACTGATTTCCCTTAAAATTTTGGGCATTGCCTTCATAATCAAGACTGTACGTATAAAGGGGACGATCCTGTTTAGCTAACACAGCCGCAATGATACTGGAATCCAAGCCTCCGGATAAAAAAGTCGCATCACAGCCCTCACTTTGACGCTGAATCGCATCCTCCACCAAGTACTTTACATGTGCCTTAGTATCCGCAAAGGTCTCAAAATGAGGCTTACTGGTAGGTTCATAATATTGTTTAATCTGAATACGGCCCTCTTTCACTAACATATAATGTCCCATCGCAAGGGCATGAATATCCTGATACAGCGTATGATCCTCGCGCATGCTGGGGCCAAGGGCCAACAGTTCCATCAAGCCCTCACGATTTACAACAGCCTTAACATCTGTATTTTTTAATAAACTCTGAATTGTTGGCGCAATCCAAATGCTTTGGCCGCTCTGTGCATAAAATAACGGTTTTAATCCCATCGGATCTTTGGTCGCAAATAACGCTTGACCATCATACAAAACAATACTGTAAGCCCCCAGCAAATGATGCATCATGCCATGCCCCCAAGTACGATATGCATGGACAATCAATTCCTCTATGCTTTCTAACGGCTCACTAACACCTTTTAAACGCAATTCCTGTGTTAATTCCTTCTTATTATACAATTCGCCATCCAGTACCACTTGATACGTACCATTCGTTAATTCAATCGTTTTCATATGCGTAAAGCAGTGTTGATCACGCACGATTTGTTCCTGCCTCGTTGCTTGTTGCTCTGCTTTCTGATCCATATACATATGAATAAAATAGTGATTCATTCATCCAACCTCCCGCTCTATTTTATGCATGACAAACCATAAAGATACCGTAAAAGAGCGTACCATTTCACAATAAAAAAAGAGCAGTCGTTTGATCAGACGATCATGACTACCCTCTTCTTTGCTTATGCTGCGTTAGTTTGTACGAAAAGATGCACACTTTGTCTCACTGCACTTGTTTGGCTGAATGCAGTCATCACAGCCTACACTGATGCAGTTTGCCGTACAGTGATTATCCGCATGGAAAATGCAGGAATGGACATTACATAAAATCTCCGTCTTGCTTTGCATCACATTCACCTCCATACACCTAGTATGGATGAAAATTCAAAGACTATCAACATAAACAACCATTGCGCTGAAACAATAGATCTGTTCCCCCTCGTGCATACATGCGGCGGTGGAAAATTGAATATCTACAATCTCACTTTGGGCCTTTTCTGCTAAAAATGCATTCAGCACTTCACTGAGATCGTCTTCATGTTCCTCATCGAATACTTTGACCTGTACCACTTACAATCACCCAAGTCATTGTATCAGTGAGTTAGCGCAAAGGCTGATGAATTTTGTCATGTCCCATAAAGGCAGAAATCGTTTGCTTTGTCGCAGCGTGCAAGGGCACCAAAGGCAAGCGTACATTGGCTTCACATATCCCCTCACGCGCCATCATATACTTAATCGCAGAGGGTGAACATTCCAAAAAGCACAGTCGCGCAACCGTTTTTAAATAATCATAAAGCGCGCTGTCTCTGCTTGTTACATATTCCTTCATTTCCTTTAAATAAACATTGCTCATCACGGAGATCACACCGCTCAAGCCACGATCCATTCCTTCATAAAACGTCGCATCCTCCCCACTGTATAAACGAATATGTGGAAATTTTGCATGCAGTGATTCAATGAGTTCATAGTCATTGCTGGCATGTTTCAAGGCACAGATGTTCGCACAGTCATGAAATAAGCGTTCCAGAGTTTCCCTCGTAAATGCAACCCCACAACGTGAGGGAACCTGATAAAGCATCAATTTGCTTTCAGTACTGTCAGCAATCGTTTTGAAATGCTGATACAAACCTTCCTGTGAAGGCTTATTGTAATACGGTGTGACCACCAACAAACCATCCACATCATAAAGTGCCGAGCGCTTAACCAAGGCCAAAGTATCGGCAGTACAATTCGTGCCACAGCCAAACCACACCTCACAAGCATGACGCGTGCGATCCAACACAAAGCGCAAAATATCAAAGCGCTCATATTCTTTCAAAGTAGAGGCCTCACCCGTAGTGCCACAGACGATCAATCCATCCACTCCTTGCTCTAATTGTACATCAATCAATCGCTGTAAAGCCTCATAATCAATATTGCCATTTAAATCAAAAGGTGTTACCAGCGCACTCATAATCTGAAACTTACTCATGATATACCTCTCTTAACAGTGGTTGATGCTGCTCATGGCGAAGTGCCTTGGCAATCGTCTCCTCGCATTCCTCCCATAAAGCAACAACGCTCAACGCTTTTTGGAAAGGCGCATCCTGAGCAAAAGGAATGACGTAGATATATTTCATTGCACATAAACGAAACATATTTGCCCCACTGATCCCCAATGCATCGTTGCTCGCAAAACCGATGACAATACTTTTTTGATTTCTAAGCATAGCCTTCATGGCCAGTGTCATGGGATCATCATATATGCCATGTACCAACTTAGCACACTGCGTCGCCGTACAAGGAGCCGCAAGCATGACATCATAAGCATTGGAAGGGCCGATCTGCTCAGCCTCCACAATGGTATGAATGATCGGCTGATCACTCAATTCCTGCAACTGTGCCGACAATTCCTCCCGTTTCATAAAGCGGGTCGAACTTTCAAATACATGCTCACTCAGTACAAAAGTTAACGTATTATGTTTTGCTAAATGACGAAGTTGTTTCAAAACAGCCGCATGATTACAGAATGAACCACTGATCCCCACCAAAATTCGCTGATCCTTTACCAATCCAAATTCCCCCTTACATAATCAGCAATCAAATGTCCTGCGCTTTCATAGGCAAACTGTGCCGGTAGATTGCCTGCTTTAACCACGCGAATACCAAGGTGCAATGCCGTATCATAATCAATGACATCGGGTGTTGCGATATCAATGATCAACGGTTTCGTATTCCATGATTCCAGTAGGGTACGATCCAGCAGTGGTGCAATCGACGTATTGATGATAACATCCCCGCATGGCACATGACGATATTCCTCCACACTGATACATGCCTCCTCTTGCGCACATACTCTGCGTACAATTCGTACTGATACACCAAGCGCTCGCAGCCAAGCAGTAATTTCGCGGCCACAAAGACCATAGCCGATCACATCCACATGTAGATCACGGATACATGATCCCGTATGATCAATTAACAGATATAAAACACCCTCTGCGGTATAGAGCGCATTGCGTTTTTTTATCGTATCATCTTCCATATAATAATGCACATCGTTAAAATCAGATAAAAATTCTTGTGTGATTCCGGCAAAGATGCGCGCATTGCGCATTTGTTCCCAAAAAGAAGCGGGCAAGACCAATTCCTCTTTCCCAGTATATAAAGAGCCTGTCGCAGTCAAACCCTTTATCGGAAGCACCAAGGCATCTGCCCCTGCAAAATGATCAAAATCGGTAAATGCGTTAATCGCAACGGTTTCAAAATCATGCGATAGGGCAAAATACACCGCCTGCATCCGTCGATCACTATTCACAACTGCTATTCGCAAAAGTAGGACCTCCTCTCAATTCATACTATGAGGCAACTACCCAAAGGTACATACTCTTTTTCCCCTTTCCTTATATGAGAATAAACAAAAAAAGCCAGACAAAACAAATGTTTCATCAAAGCTTTCCTTATCTCGTTTCGAATTGTGCCATTAGTTTTTGGGGACAAGTGATAGGATGCGATCCGCCAAGATCGAGAAAGGCATCGTTTGTAGCCATACCCGTCCCGGTCCTTTCAATGTAGCCAAAAATGCTCCTTCTCCGCTGAAAAACTTATTTTTCAAGCCTTTCACCGTAGTAATTCCAAATGTTACGGTTTCATCGAAACCGGCAATATAACCCTGATCCACTTGCAATACTTCACCATCCGCCAAGCGTTTTTCCACAATATCGCCATCAATTTCCAAAAAGGCAATGCCGCTTCCGCCAAGTTTTTGTAAAATAAAACCCTCTCCGCCAAAGAATCCGGTTCCTAACTTCTTATGAAAGAAAGTAGAAAGAGTAACACTCTCTTGCGATGCCAAAAAAGCATGTTTTTGAATGATAAAAGAATGCACCCCATCCATTTCCAATGGTAAAATACAACCGGGAAAACTAGAGCCGAAAGCGATCTGAGCATTCGCACGGGGACTGGTATAAGTAGTTAAGAACATGGATTCCCCTGCCATCGCTCGACTAAACCCCTTAAAAAAGCCTCCACGCGTACTGCATTCCATTTGAAATCCATCATCCATCCAGCACATTCCACCGGATTCCGTAATCATTTTTTCATGTTGATTCAACTTGCAGACAACAACCGGCAATTGACCACCGACAATCTCATACTCCATACCATTTCCTCCTGCTCATTTTTTATCATAAGCATACCGCATTCACTAGCACAAACCCATCACTCGCTATTTTTGAACAATGACAAAATAATTGCGCTTACCCTTTTTAATTAAAGACATACCATCACATACAGCATGCGCTTGATCCAACACCCATGTAGGATCACTGATCCGCTCTCCATTCACTTGTATCGAACCACCGTTGATCAATTCTCTTGCCTCGCGTTTACTTGAAGCGATCTTTGCCGCAACCAAGGCATCACATAGAGAGATAGCATCTTCCACCTCACGATGCTCAAAGCCCTGCATCGCATCCGCAAGTTCCTGCACCTGAAGTTCCTTGATGCGATTGGAGAATAGACATGCCGTAATCTTCATTGCCTTTTCCAACTCCTGCTCACCATGAAGACTGCGCACCACCTCAGCGGCCAATGCTTTTTGTGCCTCACGCTTATGCGGCTCACTCACTACTTTTTCTGCCAGCGCCTCGATTTCCTCTTTGCTTAAAAAGGTTAGGCGTTTCAAATATTCCACAACCTTACTGTCCTCGGTATTGACCAAGAACTGATACAAAGCATAGGCAGAGGTTTTTTGCTTATCCAGCCAAACAGTACCGCTTTCACTTTTGCCAAACTTTGTGCCATCTGCTTTTGTGATCAAAGGCATCGTCAAACCATAACATTTTACGTCAGCGCCATGCTTCTTGCGAATAAGTTCCAACCCAGAGGTGATATTGCCCCATTGGTCCTGTCCACCGATCTGTAAGCGACAGTTGTGCGCTTCATAAAGATGTAGAAAATCCAAGGACTGTAAAATCATATAAGAAAATTCCGTATAACTAATCCCGGTTTCTAAACGTCGTTTCACTGTATCCTTGCTGATCATATAATTGATATTAAAGTGTTTGCCATAATCACGTAAAAAATCAATTACACTGATATCTTTTGTCCAGTCGAGGTTATTCACCATCTGGAAGCCAAACACTGCTTCAATTTGTTTGCTCAAACACTCATAGTTATGTTGCAAAACTTCCTTTGTCAGCATACTGCGCTCACCACTCGCTTTAGGATCCCCAATAAAACCGGTTGCTCCACCAACCAGCATAATCGGATGATGCCCAGCCTCTTTCAATCGCTTTGCCGTCAATAAAGACGAATAATGGCCGATATGCATACTATCAGCGGTAGGATCTGTTCCGATATAAAACGTTAATTCGCCATGGTTCAATTCTTCCTCTAACTGCGGATCACTGATATTATCAATCAAGCCGCGCCATTTTAATTCATCAAACAGTTTCATATATACTCTCCTTTTTCAAAAAAAAGCGCCCTTATCCAAGGACGCTGACAGCGTGGTACCACCTTAGTTCATCATACCATCTATGATGCACTCATATCCTTAACGCGGATCTTCGTCCCTGCTTTTATTCAGGAAAGCTCCAAGGTGTATTCTCTGAATGCCCCGAATGATTTGCAGCGGCCATCATCTCTCTGTACGGTTACTTCAGATACTATTTCTTATCTACGCTTTTTCATTCATTAGTATAAAGACTTTCTCACAAAAGTCAAGTTTTTTTATGCCCCAATTTGTACTTTCCCCAAGCCTTAAGCAGGATACAGACGTCTCCAGCTATAAACCAGCAAAATACAGCCAAGTGTTCCCAAGACAAGACAACGATTACCAGCACTGGTATCTCCGGTATTGGCACCACCTTGAAGGCTACCTTCGTTCATCGGACTTGTTTTTTCACTGACAAGTGCGTACATCACTGCGACATGATCACTCTCAAATTCCATATATTCTTCCCCTTGGGTGCTATCCAACAGTTCACCCATACCCTGTTCATTTACAGCCATAATTTGAAGATTGGGCTGTTGGATCCATTCCTTCGCAATCCGTAGGCGAATCGTTACCTTTTCCAAGAGGGTGAAAGGCGCCTCCTGTTTCATGAGCGTGAAACGATAAACCTCATGCACATCATAGTTTGCCAAGAGGGATTGATCAAGCAGGGATGAAAGTTGCGTAAGTTCAACTGCTTCACTGGTGAGGATCACTTCTGAATCGCTGATACCGATCAGCGCAATGCGTTTAGTTGCATCCTGAATCCCCGCCATCATACCATCTTCCGCTTGATTGGTGCGATCCATTCGCTTCTGATAAATGCGTGATTCATTTCCCACCTTATCAATGGCATAAACATAAATTGTGCCGATGAAATCCTGCGGTGTTTCGATTACTTGATCAACCGCTGCACGCTGCCATTTTGATGAAGTTTTCGCCGCTTCATATACATCACCATCCGCAATCAACTGATAGCGCAGTTCTTTCAAACCACTGTTCGCATCCCTAGGTTCATCATACGCTTGAATGGAAATACGATATGCACCATTTGGAAAAATAGCGAAAGTATGCTCATTGCGTATTGTAATCTCTTCAATCACAGGTGCACTGTTGTCAATATTCGTTATGGTAATTTGCGCCTCGGCACGATTATCCGCATAATCATATACGGCAACGCTGTAAGTGCCGTTTGCCTTAACCGCAAAACTTTGTTCCTGCGTTCCTTGCGATTCAGCGAATGGTTGAATCAAGCGATGCGCATCTGCCCCTTGAATCGCTCCATCACTGCTTGTGACCTCCATATACTGTAAGCCACTGTCCTTATCTAATCTATCCGAAGCCTGAACATAAATGATGCGTTCTCCTTTGATCCACTCCGCTTCCTGCTCATCCTTTAATATGGTTAATACAGGGGCAGAATGATCATCGGATATCACTCGACAAAGCGGAGTTTGTAAGCCATTACCCGCACGATCTCGTATATTAACGCATACCTTACCCTGATAATTCATTGGCAAATGAATCGCATCATCATGAATTGGATTTGTATAACTTCCTTGCTTAGGGTCATCCTTCAAACCCATGAGCGCATAGAATAAACTACTTGGATCAATCCCAGATAGATCATCTTGGTAAGAGAGAGAAAGCTTTGTCCCCGCTTCATCATCCTGTAGATCTCCAAAGGCTACATGCGGGGGTGTACGATCAATATTTTCGACTTTAATGGTACGCGCATCGCTGACATTTCCTGCCAAATCCGTTGCCTTCAAAACATAGGTACCATTGGTCTTCGGATAAAACGTGAACGTTACTTCTTTTAATCGCTGTGAAGCTGTGAACACCTGTTTATAGGATTTTTTATCATTGCTTTGGTCCAGTTCTCCATCACTTGTGATGACTTCAATTGACGCTAAACCTTTTCCTTCATCACTGATCGCAACAGATAACTGCGCTTGCTGATTCGTCCAGCGGCCTAATATCCCATCACCACTGATCGTCTCACTGATCTGTGGCTTTTCATGATCCGTTTGCGCTTCTGGTACTATAACATCAAAACGTATGGTATCACCAAAGCGCTGTACATTTTGAATGACGATCCCTGAATTACTGCCATCACTGTAATAAATGGTGTTAGAAAACTGCTCAGAAGGCACATATCCACTGACTTCATCCAGCGTTTTTCCCAAACTTTGCCAAGCACCATCACCGCCAAGTGGCGCATCCAATAAATGATAATCATTGCTTGCCGTTTGTTCCCCAATTCCATTTACCCCGGGACGGAAAATATACACTTCATCCGGAGGTCCAAACATATTGCCGCAATGATTCACACGGCCATGATCCAAATTTGTACAATAACGCACGATTGCCGGCTCAGCGTTTTTTAAATTCGCACCGGTATTGATGCGATACACCAATAAACCACTATTCGGTAAGCGCGTATCCCAGTTTGTCTGAGTACGATATTCCACCATAAAGTATTCATCCTCACTGCGCGCATTGTTACTATCAGTTACCTTGATAATCGCTGCCATATTGCCATTTTTATTCGTATAATCCAATTGATTCAGCACAACATTCTGCGTACTTTCACTGATTACAAGTGGCTGTTTTACTTCACTACGCCAAGGAGCGTAAGTCATATTCGTATAATACAGCGGATTTTGCGGATAATCAGAAATTGTATTATCCATGATATCCCATTGTCCTAGAGGATCCCCACGCTGCTCTCCACTCTGTAAAGATACAAAGGTATCATTTTCATACTTATAATTATGATAGAGATCAGGAAAGCCAAACATATGCAAATACTCATGCGCAATCACTCCGATATCACTTTGTTCGCTGAGTAACCCACGCGTACTGCTTCCGGGCATCGGTTCCTCACCATCACCACTGATAATAACCATATAATCCTTAACCTTAAGCGTAGCGGCGCCATCATCACAAGTAATCTTAGGATAAGAACTTCCTCCTGCCGTAAAGGAGTACTGATGCGGCCATAATAAATTATAATCATTATTCTTATTTCCATGGATCACAAAAGTCATGTTATCCATATAACCATCCTCATTGGTATCCAACTGAGCGCAAGACATTGTAAGCAACGAACCATCCTGATTTAATTGATCAATCATATAGCGCAACAGTTCTTCCTCTCGTTCACTTTCCAAGTCACGACTTAACTGTTCTCCATTGGTGCCAATATAATAGGATAATTCATTGGGTGCCATGAACCCATCCATCCCACTTCCATATCCATAGAATTGCGAATTAACATGCAAACGATTCATCGAGATATCACGAATATACGATTGAAGGGAAACGCCACTTCCATTTAACACCTGTTCCCCCCGCTTTAATTTCTCATCATTCAGCCATGTTTCTTTCTTATCACTTGGAAAATTCACCAGTACCATCGGATTGTGCACCTGTGCCAATGGATAGAGTTCACTAGTTTCAGCTTTTGTATGAAAGAAGGGCAAAAAATCTAATAAGGTAGTTGCGTCCTCATCAATATGAAATCCCAACAAATCACTGCCGACCCGTCCTTGTAGGGCAAATCCAAAGCATAACGATGCCGCCACAAAAAAAGTAAGGCTCGCTACGCCGGTCATTAGTCTGTTTTTTCGATGACTGTATCTCATGAAAATCCCTCGCATTAGCAATTTATTTCGTACAATAATAAGACCCATTTCAGACAAAAAAAGTTTGAATTATTCAGTAGAAGCCATCAATTTTTAAATCTTTTTCATATTTTTGTAATCTGAAATATTTTATTATAAATTATCATATCATCCATCTGCCATCATTTAATCCTTATAAAAACCAACAATTTGACTCATTTCTTACATATGAAAATGATGCATCCGGTAGCGATTCCTTATACTGGGGTACATGCTACATGATACCCCCCTACCCTAAGCAAATGGAATAGACAAAGACTTCTGCTCATCCACATACACTTCGCCGCATGTTATGATGCCCAGTTATACAAGGAAAAGGATCGAGTCCTATTCCATTCAGAAATCAATCCTTGATACTACTTAATCAAAGTTCTTTTCTATTGTCCAAATGATTGAGTTCACTTTACTTCCGTCAAGATCTTCCTGTGAAACCTTTGTACGGAATTCCGTCATATTCGCAGTTTAGCCATATAAAATTACCTTCTAAGTAGATATTTGTTGTTTTTATTCTCTACTTAAGAGGTATCATATCTTTTCTGTGCCGCTTTATACACCTGTTATTGATGGTTCAAACTCCTACGATCAGTTTATTTCTCATCTCAAAAAAACCGTTATATTTAGAAAATTGAAGTGCGACCAAAATAGAGCAAAAAAAGGCGTGTTCAATGTCACGCCTATCCATTCATTGTTGGAAGAAACAATCCTTCCTTATCATTGATAAAGCCAACTACTTCGTAGATTTACGCGGTGTAAAGATAAAACTCAATTCACACTCACGTTCAATCACATCATCCTCATCGTGCAACATCTTTGTCAGCAAGCGCATTGCGACCGCTCCCAAATCATAGTCCGGGATTTTAAAGCCGGTAATCTGCGGTCTTGCCATTGCCAAATATTTACTGTCAAGAATGCAGGCCAACTCCATTTCATCCGGTACAGAGATTCCCGCTTCCTTTGCGGTATTCAATACTGCCATTGCCTGAGAATCACGATAGGTGATAATCAATTGATGACGATTGGATTTCATATACTCTTGTAAATACAAGTAACTGGAGCGATATTCCTTTGGAATAGAAATATAATGCTCGAAGGTTAAGCCATGATCCGCAAAGGCACGACGCAGCCCCTCTTTTAACTGATGGATCATTGCTAGGTTTTTACGATCCTCTACCAATGCAATATCACAGATGCCGCGTTTGATATAATCACTCGCAAAATCATAGATTAACTTAGCGTAATCCACATACACCGACCCCACAGTTTCATCACTCATACGATTGCCAATCACGACAATCGGTACATTATATCGGCTTAATAAATTGAGTTCCTCCTGATTCAACTTATCATTGAAAATGACCACGCCATCCACATGTGACTTGATAATGGTTTCAATGATATCACTCATTTCACTAATACCTTCTGTGGTAGTATGAAGTACAATATTATATTTATAGATTTTTGCAACATCAATTAAACCGTTGATGATCTGTCCGGTATAGAAAAAACTCGCCTCCGGTACAATCAACGCAATGGTTGTCGTTTTTTGCAAGGCCAAACCTTGGGCAATCGCATTTGGTTTATAACCCAATTTTTCTACGGCTTCTTGAACTTTTAAGCGTGTATCCTCACGAACGACCTCAGAACCGTTAATTACCCGAGAGACCGTTGCCAGCGATACATCTGCTTCCTTTGCGACATCATAAATCGTGATCCGCTTCATCCTTGGACACCTCGCCTTCCGTTTGCTCGTCTAACACCTTCTTCAAACCCGCAAAGGCACTCTCTGCCAACTTAAGCGTTCCCCGTTTGATAGAAGAAACCCCTTGTTTTACTCGTTCATCTTGTTTTACATTTTGTACCATGGCACCGATTTTTTTACCGCTTTCGCTCTCTTTTAAGTCATGAATACCCTCACTCACAGTATCCATCACCCAAGCACCAGTATCTGCCGCCATCTGTACTCCTTTATTGACCACTCGTTTTAAATCCTCATTTTCCTGAAGTTTTTTCAGTTGGTCCTTCGCCGCACGAATCAACTTATCGCTTTCCATCTTCAGTTTCTCCTTGCGCGCCTTTACCTCATCGCTGTTCTGATTTTCTGCCAACCATTCGCGAAATGTGCGATACAACTGTGCAATTCCCGCCTGACAATCCGCAATAATGCGCTTTGCCTGTGAATCTTTTGTTTCTTCTTCATCTTCCAGCGTAATGATTTTAAACTTCGCTTCTTCTTCCATGTCGCTCACATCATCATACTGCTCATGAGACATCCATTCTTTATTTGCTTGGTTCATCTTCATCACCTCGTATGTTTTCCTTCGGCGTATTGGCCTTATGTACCACTTCCTGCTTAGGTTCCTGATCCACTTGTATATTCACTTGAAGATCATTTTGCGCTGGAAGTTCAGATTCGCTTTGCGCCTCATCTTTTTTTGTATTAAACATCTTAAGCAGCGATCCCATTTGATCCACCAATGCCGCGATCACACTACGCACCGCACTTTTGCTGGCCTCATGCACATTATCAACCGTCTCACTGATTTCATTTAGCGTCTGCATCGGTTTTTCTAACAAATCCAACTGCTTATTCGCACTGTCTAGCGTTCCCTGTAAGGATTTTACCGCTTCATTGGCACTCACCATCAGGGTAACCAGTCTACGGAAAAACTGAATCAGAAAAAACAAGACGACTGCCCCGAGAATCGGCAACAGTTTTCCCGCTACCGTACTAGTAAGATTTAACAGTTGATCTAACTCCATACAAACACCTCTTTTTATATTCTACAACACTTTGAAAGTGATTACAAGTTCAATGAAAACTTTTTACAATATTTTTAAGTTTATAAATATCCTTGGAAGACATGAACAGATAAACAGCCGGTCCACTCATTGCCAACTCTTTTGCCCCATCCGCATCTTCACTGATGACAATCGCCTGAGGGCATTTCGCCTGCAAATCACGAATGGAGATATCAATTCCATCCTCTTTACGAGCATTTTCAGGAAATTCACATAAATATACTTCATCTGCCTCCCCCAATGCATCCGCAAACTCATCTAAAAAGTAAGCAATCCGGGAAAAGCGATCCGGTTTGAAAATCGCGATCACTTTCTGTTTGGGATACTTCGTACGTGCCGCATCAATCATCAAGCGTACCGCCGTAGGATGATGGGCATAATCATCTATATAAACATTACCGTTTTTATGTTCTTCGTTGAAACGGCGTTTCACCCCCGGAAAGCAAGCAAGTGCTTCCTGTAACAGTGGCGCCGACATTCCAACCATAATACCGAGGGCAATTACTCCAAGGCTGTTCCATAAAAAGGGCTTGCCGACAAAGGGAAGTTGAAAGTGGCCGAAGTATTCGCCATGATACATGACATCAAAATGCATGCCATCCTCTCCCTGTTTAATATGGACCGCCCGCACATCATTATGCTCGCAAAGACCATAATACAGATGCGTTTTTTTCACTTGCAAGTTACGCAGATGCTCATCATCACCAAATAATACGACACCTTCTTGAACTTGATCGACAAACTGCGCAAAGGCCAAACAATAATCCTCCATATCGCGATAGTAATCCACATGATCAAGTTCCATATTGGTGATAATCGCATACTGAGGGCGATAAGCAAGAAAATGACGTTGATATTCACAGGATTCTACAACAAAGTATTTAGCCTGCTCACTCATTGCGCCACTACCATCACCGATCAGATAACCGCAGGGAGCTAAATAAGCCATCACATGTGCCAGCATTCCGGTCGTTGTGGTTTTGCCATGGGTACCGGCTACGGATATGGAACAGTAAAGTGTCATCAACTCACCAAGAAATTCATGATAGCGATAACAAGTCACCGAAGGCATTGCACGGGCTTTTTTTACTTCTACATGATCCTCATCAAAGGCATTTCCAATGATTACGGTACTATTTTCCTTGATGTTTTGCGGATCAAAGCATAGAATTGGGATGTTTCGTTCCTCCAACGCTTTTTGGGTAAAAATATATTTTTCGATATCGGAACCTTGTACTTGGGCCCCGCGATCTGCCATGATCGTGGCCAAAGCAGCCATCCCTGAACCCTTAATACCGATAAAATGATATAGCATATCAACACCTCTTTTTATATACAGCGGATTTTTTAATTACAATTGTTTTGCGCAATGTGGTGGTAGAATTTCACATCGGCAAACTGTTGCACAATGGAAATTAGCCACAATGGCCTTCTTATTCCTTTATAGTATATGATGCTTCATGGAGGTCGGTACTGACGATCTCATCGTCACCAAATAAGGAAAACTGAAGCAGATCATCTGTATCCGCTGTGCTTTCAACACCGCCAAGCAATTCCTCCAGCGGCATTTTAATCAAGTCCTCATCTGGCAATTCATCATCATAACTCAGTTCATCGCTGGGTAAGAAAGCGTCATAAGGCTCCTCACTCATCAGTTCACTGACTTCCAAGCGCTCCTTTGCTTCCTCTTCAAAGGCCTCTAATTCGGTTGCCCCATACATAGGTGAGAGAATGGTTCCCAGCGGATTTTTACGTGGCGCGGTAGATATTGTTGTACGTAAGGGTGGCAAAGAATTTTGCGCACTGTGCTTGGGCTTTGGCTCATTTTGTTCATCCATGCCGAAAATCGGTGAAATTACCGGCGTAAATTCAAATTCCTTTTTGACCGGCTCACTGCGCTTCACAATCCGTTTTTCACTGCGTTGAATCGGACGCTGCTTGATTGGTTTGGGTTTTACGCCCTGATCGGCATCAATGGTGGTGAATTTCTTTTCCTGCCGGCTGCGTTGAACAGGCAGTGCTTCCACATTCATCTCAGCTTGTGGCTGTGCCTTATATTCATGCGGGGATACAGGTGCATGCTTTCCCTGTACACGCTCTTCTTCAAATGCATATGGTCGATTCGTTTCATGGATGGATACCTCTTCCAAGGCCCCTTCCTCCTCGATTTCTTCTTCTTCCTCAAACAGAAAGCCGACTAATTTCTTAAAAACGCTCACGCTGTTCATCCTCTCTTATTTATTGTTATATTGGTTACTGCAACGATGCCAAAAAGGCATCAATCTCAGCCTCACTTTTACGCAGTTTGGATACAAAGCGTCCCAATTCCTGACCTTTGCCGATCGCCACAAAACTGGGAATCCCCATGATCATCCATTCCTGCGCTAATTCTATATGTTCATCTCGATCCACATAATAAAAGGTATACGCTTGATATTTATGCACCAAGCGTTCCATAAACGGTTCGATAAAACGGCAATCAGGACACCAGTTGGCGCTAAATACCAAAACACTGATCGCATCCGCTTGTTTCAATGCCGCAAGATCATGATCCTTTATATCTTTCATATAATCCTTCATGCTCATCATCGTTTCCTCCTTATTGGGCGTTGTCATCCTTCTCAGCATCCACGTTTTCACTTTCCAACAATTCCTGTAATGAGCCACTGGAAGGCAAATGCTGTTCTAAATAATCCAAGGCTTCCTTTTTCGTCTGTGTCAATGATTTCAAAGAGTAAGCCTTTAAAATAGCATCCTTGTCATAGCGTACCGAATAAGTTAAGGTAAACATTGCTTTGATCATAGGACTTAGTTGAACACTTGGCACAATCGTATATAGTTTTACATATGCTGCATTCAGATATACCAGATATGCATCTGCGCCCTGAATCAACTGTAAAGTAAAAGGCCATTCTATTTCATCTTCGCTACGAAAACTACCTCTATAAACGGTACGATTCCCGTCATTCTCCATCGTAATTACATCAGGTGTACTGTTATTCTGGCCTAATGCCATCCCCTCATCGCTTTGTTCTTCGCCCTCTTTATGCTCATGGCCTTCTGCCGTACCCTGTGAGCCTAAAGCATCCTGATCCTCACGCAAATCATTTTTATCGTTTGTTTCATCCGAGGAATCTTCTTCGCCATTTTGTTGAGCATAATATTCTTTAATCACAATGGCTCCCGGATCAAAATTCATAATCAAGCGATATCCATCCTTGATCAAAACCTCGCTCAATTCACTGGAATCACGCTGCCCCATCCCCTGTGGAAGATAGTAGGCATAACGACGTTTAAAGCGATTGGTTCCACCTTGAAACTCTTGTGTCGTCAATTCATTCAATTCTTTTAATATGCGATCAGGCAAATCAGATTTGGCACCTTGGCAGCCACTTAATAAGATCATGCATAGCATTGCCACAAACGCTTTCCTCATGATTTTCCTCCTAACATTTACACTCTTTCTTATTATACCATGTAAATAGGCGGATAGAATAGTTTTTTCCGTAAAAAAAGCATCTTCCTTTACAAGAACAAGTGTAATCCTATCACAAGAATTCGTTTAACCATATTTTTACAATATCTTTAATTTAAAGTAAACACTTATCTTTCAAGTAATTTATTTACAAGCTCAGCGTTTCTTCTTGTCACTATTCACATATGGGTATTTGCGCCACACGGCCCGATAGATCGGCTGATGTAGCGATAAAAAACGCTGTTCATACTCAGTGATGGCATCCTCTTCATGCGGCGTACGGCGAAAATCCACACTGATATCATGAAGATACCATCCTCCCTCCTGAAATTGCAAAATAGAAAATTCAAATAATTGCGCATTATCCGTTTTCATCTGTATTTCGCCTCGCTCATGTACGACTCGCCGATAGGCAGCGATAAAAGCGGCGTGTGATAAGCGTTTGGTATGGGCCTTTTTTTTCGGCCATGGGTCAGAAAAGTTCAGATGCAGGACATCAATTTCTCCTTCTGCGAACCAATCACATATTTGTTGCGCATCACCGTGAATCAAACGTACCTGCGTGCTTGCCTGCTCATCTCGCATATATTTACGGGCTGCGATCGCTGCCACATTGATATCTTTTTCCACGCCAATCCATCCATCCTCACTGCGCTTACTCATCGTAATAAGATAATCCCCTTTACCACATCCCAGTTCTACATGTAAAGATGTGCAATTTAACAATTGTTTCCACTTTCCTTGTTCGCGTTGCGGCTCATGATGCACAACCGGTGCCTGCGCAATATACGCTTCTGCCCATGGCAGTTTTCTCATTCGCATAATGTTATCTCCTTATTTCAACGTTACCATTTTACCATAAATCCCGCAATCTCTCACCGCTTTTCCACTATTTCGCATAGAAACACACTAATGTTGCCGCATGAAGTGAATGCGCTGCTCATATTGACGCACATCATAAGCAATCGCATCATATTCATGAACGATGTGCTGTTTAGAGCACGCATAACGATATTGTTCACCAAATTGATGAAATAAGACGCTACGATAATGAATATCGTTTACATAGCGCTGGGGCTGAAACCCATACTTGTGCTGGCGCAAATAATCAATGAATGCCAGAAATTTCATTTCACTCACCTCATGGCAAGTATACAACACATTGTGACATTCTTTATGTCACAAAAAGAAAAGAGATGCGCTTGCATCTCCGATTAGAATGCTCTAAATATCCTCTTGCTTAAAGCGTGATTTACGCCGCAGCTCTTTGGCCTGATCCTTGTCCTCCTTGGACGAAGCACTCTCATCCTTTGGCAAAAGCGCCTTAGCCGATACATTGATCTTGCCATGATCATCAATTTCCACCACTTTAACTTTAATGATATCACCCAATTGGCACACATCCTCAACCTTTTCTACTCGTTCATGACGCAGTTTTGATATGTGCAACAAACCATCTGTAGAACCAAACAGATGAACAAAAGCGCCATATTTCTCAATTCTTACTACCTTGGCGTCGTAAATTTCGCCCACTTTAGCAACTTTGACAATGCCCTTGATCATATCTACAGCTTTATTGATGGATGCACGATCCATGTGGTAAACAATGACTTGACCGTCATCTTCGATGTCAATCTGCACATCATCACATTCCTCAATGATTTTATTGATCATCTTGCCATTGGGGCCGATCACCTCACGGATCTTCTCCGGATCAATCATAAAGGTGGTAAGTTTTGGCGCATATTTACCGACATCCTCACGTGGTTCACTAATGGCTTCTGCCATATTCGCCAAAATCTCTGTACGTGCTTTTTTCGCCTGAGCCAAAGCCTCTTTAAAAATTGCTTCGGTAATTCCTGTTACTTTAATATCCATTTGCAGTGCGGTAATTCCATCTTTGGTTCCCGCCACCTTAAAGTCCATATCACCGAAATGATCCTCCATTCCTTGAATATCGGTCAAAACGGTGTAGTTTTCATTGTTTTCATCCATAATCAAACCCATAGCGATTCCTGCTACCGGTGCCTTAATCGGCACACCGGCCGCCATCAATGACATTGTACCGGCACAAATAGAAGCCTGAGAGGAAGAACCGTTGGATTCTAACACCTCAGCAACCGTACGAATCGTATAGGGAAATTCTTCAACGCTAGGCAACACCTGCGATAAAGCTCGCTCACCCAATGCGCCATGCCCAATTTCGCGACGTCCCGGACTGCCCATACGCCCTGTTTCACCAACTGAATATGGCGGGAAGTTATAATGATGCATAAACCGCTTTTCCTCAACATCAGTCACATCATCAATAATCTGATGATCATTCAGCGGTCCTAAGGTTGTAACACTCATAACCTGTGTCTCACCGCGCGTAAACAGCGCAGAGCCATGTGTTCTTGGCAATAAATCCACCTGTGAATTAAGCGGCCGGATTTCATCAATCTTACGTCCGTCCGGGCGTACTTTATCCTCAATAATCAAGCGGCGAACCTCATCTGCCTCAATGCTGTGACAAATCGCTTTCACCTGCTTAATTGCCTTTTCCTTCGCCTTATCATTCTCATATTCTTTCGCCTCAAACAAAGCAACTGCGGCCTCGGTAAGCTCATCAATCTTACCGTAACGCTCCAGTTTCTTTTCGATGGAAACCGCTTGGCGAATCGCTGTTTCAAACCCAGCCTTTACCTCATTTACAATTGCTTCATCCGGTGTATACAACGTCACACTCATCTTTTCCTTGCCGACTGCTGCCGCAATTTCTTCTTGGAATGCAACCAACTGCTTGATATGCTCATGACCGAACATAATGGCGCCCAGCATCGCTTCCTCGCTGACCTCTTTTGCTCCGGCCTCTACCATATTGACGGCATACTTTGTACCAGCCACGGTTAAGTGGATGTCACTTTCGTTTTCTAACTGATCCGGCGTTGGATTGATGACATATTCACCGTTGATGCGTCCAACAATGACACCGGCAATTGGACCGTTAAAGGGAATATCCGACACACATAATGCCAAAGAGGCGCCAAACATCGCTGCCATCTCCGCTGAACATTCTTGATCTACTGACATAACCGTATTCACTACTTGTACCTCATTACGGAAACCATCCGCAAATAATGGTCGAATCGGTCGATCAATCATGCGAGCAGTTAAGGTCGCATGTTCACTTGGCCGTCCCTCGCGGCGTAAAAATCCGCCGGGAATCTTACCAACTGAATACAATTTTTCTTCAAAAGTCACCGTCAAAGGAAAAAAGTCAATTCCTTCCTTGGCTTGTTTGCTGGCAGTTGCCGCTGATAATACCACCGTATCATTATAACGGATCAGCGCAGAACCACCTGCTTGTTTCGCTATCTCGCCGGTTTCCACAATCAATTTACGACCGCAGAAATCTAAACTGAATGTTTGCTTGCTCATTGTTTCACCTCAATTTTCATACCTATATAATCATATCATACTTTCTTAACAATTAACATAAGAAATTACGATAACAACTTGTTTTCGGATAAATAAGTTCACACCCAAAGTTTCGCCATACCATCCCTTATTCCTGATGTCATTCCCCTATCATCCACTTCATTCATCCTACATTTCTTTGTTTTTTCATCAAATTATGGTACAATACCAACGATATGAGGTGATAGAATGAAGAAAGGGATTATTCGTTTTGTCTTTGAATTGGTAATAGGAGCCGGTGTCATCCTATTGATGAGTTATTTATTTGAGGGCGTCTATGTTAAGGACTTTCAGACAGCCTGTTTGGTAGCACTTGTATTATCGCTGCTGAATACCTTTGTCAAACCATTGTTGTCATTACTCGCATTCCCAATCACTATGATGACTTTAGGGTTGTTCCATCTTGTGATTAACGGCGTGATATTACAACTGGCCATCCAAGTGCTCACCCCAGATTTTCAAATTGAATCATTTGGACTTAGCATTGTAGTGGCTCTATGTATTTCAATTTTATACAGTTTGCTTGGCATTGGTAAAGATTAGTGCATTCGTTTTACTATTTTGTGATACTGATTTATATTAGAATAAAAGATAGTTTAACTACAAAAAAAAACGCGCATTGGCGTTTTTTTTATTTACGCAGTCCTAAACGTGCAATCAACTCTCTGTAACGATTCAAATCTTTATCCTTCAAGTAAGTAAGCAGATTACGACGATGACCGATCATTTTCATCAATCCACGATGAGAATGATAATCATGTTTGTGCTCCTTCATATGCTCAGTTAAGCGATTGATCTGCTCTGTCAATACGGCGATTTGCACCTCCGGAGAACCTGTATCTCCTTCAAAACGCGCATATTCTTTCATAATAGCCTGTTTTTCTGATTTCAACAACATGTTTTTTCCTCCTATTACTGTTTTGTCCTTTTATACCGCGTCATCCGTAGGAGTACACATGAAAACCCAGTATAAAAGCTTTTATATTCTACCATAAGCATAAGCAATGTGCAAGCCTTAGTTTTTTCGATCCTCCTTGCAAGCCTGTACTTCTCGGCTGGAACATGCTATACTAAACATGCGAAATTTTGAATTGGAGGTTTTCTATCATGCAAATTTATAATGCTCATCTTTTAAATAATAAACGCCGTTTTTGGAAAGCTGTTGTATACGGGTTATTGGCTGCACTTGGCTGTGCATTTGTGATCAGTTATCTGATGCGTTTAACCGCAGATCAGATGAATATGATATTTACAATTTTGTATTTTATACCGGGTTATCTCATTCCCAAGGCGATTCACAAAGCCGGCGGTGGTATCGGTAAGAAATACGCTTATCTAGGTGCAATCCTGACCTTCCTGTCGCTACTTCTTTGTGACTTCTTCCTACTGGCTGGTTATCAGGTATTGTTTCAACCACAAATTTGGCCGCTTACCTTACGTATGGTATTTAATTTTCGCTTCGCTTTAAACTTAAATTCATTATTATCACTGCTATGTATTGCGTTCAGCATTGCGATAGCTTATCGTGAAAGCGATATTACTGCGAACGCTTGAGCCAAAAATATGTAACCTATCATTCTTCATAATGCATGCCTTTTTACTCAAGCGCATGCATTTTTCATAGTTTTCTGTAAACGGCACAATCAAGTTGTACAGTGCTGCTTTTGCTCACGACGTAAACGCTCCTTGGTACGGCGCGACAATTTGCGCCATCGCTCTTTTTCCTGTTGCCGATACAAATAGTCCAATACTGCTTCACTTCCCTGTTCCACCGCCAAGCGCCGGAAACATTGTTCCACAACTCCTTGTGCATTGATAATCAGCGCACAGCGTGCGCTTAGCCAATGCTCCTTCCCAAATACCACCTTCCGTTTCCATACATCATATGCCCTGCGAACCGACCCATCACGATCACAAAGAATCATTAAATCCAGTTCTTCCTCTTTGCATATTCCATTGACATCATCACAGCCACAAATTGCCAATACCGCAACTCCCAACTGTTGAAACTGCGCCATGCGATGAGCAAAAGCAGTCGCAAATGCACGATCACTCAATGCCCGCAAATCATGAAAAAACACGATACATAATCGCATCCCCTGCCAATTTGACAGTGAGATAAGATTATCTCTTTGATCAGGTAAACAAAAATGCGGAGCAATCATCCCTTTTGAAATCATATCGTACCTCTACTCCCTATTGTGTACTTCTTCTGTAAAGCCGCCATAACCTTTCAATTACAATAAATCAATGCGAAAAAAACAACGCCGCTATTTCTTCCACCTGCCGCAATTCTGCTTCACTCAGTGAATGCATTCCTTCACTCAAAAAGAAATCCGACTCCATATACAAATAGGTAGTTGTGATTTCCCCTTGATCCGGCAGTGGATCATCCCATGTAACATCAATATGACGCCATTGACCATCCTCTCGCACATAGTTCCAGCCATGATTCATTTCTGCACTGGAAACATACAGCGCAGGAATCCCCGCATATTGTGCCAGTAGCATAAAAGCGCGACTGTATCCGCTGCACACTCCGCTGCCCTTATACAATACGCCATAGGGCTGATAAGCAAGACGATCTGCTTTCTCTTGATCTGCATCCAAAGCATAGACTGTGTGTTCAACAATATAATCATGAATGGCTCTTATCCGTTCTCGATCACTCATATCTTCATTGATGATCTGCTTCACAATGCGCTTGGCCGCATCACAAGCTTCCTGATAGTGATCATCCAAACATTGAATTTGCAGATGTGAAGATTGATACAGCACTTGTCCTTGCGCATTTGTATAAAGCGTATCTTTTTGGTTTAAAGAAAGATCAAACGGATTCAAGTAAGCGAGTATCTGCGCTGTCTCATTTAAATCAAGTGTTTGTTCACTATGATAAATAATTTCATACTTCCCCTGATCTAAGTGATATTGAATGACCTTTGCCAATTCCATTTCATCCGTTATCGCATAAACCAATGTGTCTTTTGCATACTCATTTTGATCCGCTAGCACAAGTGCCTGCCTCCCCATATGAGCCGCATCATCCGCAATGATAATCTCCTTCTGTGCCACCGTGCGAGTGCATTCCTTATCCATACAACCGCCCAACCACCAGAGCATTGCGATCATGAAAAGTTGTCTCGATCTGCTCATATCCACATTCCCCTCTTTCCTCATTGCCTTTTGTTTAGCATATGCAAAAGGGGAAATCTCCTATGCGCCCACCAACTGATTTTCTGCCTGACAATCCTGTATATGTTCCATGACGCACGGTAAGCATCCGTAAATAAACAGTATTTTTATGAACGCTGAACTGCCGCTGCCAATGCAGTTTTTATCATTGAATGAAAAGAAGATTCGCGTTCCTGTGCAGTGGTTTCCTCATGTGTTACAAAGGAATCCGATATTGTCAGCAAACATGCCGCCTCTTTCCCCAACACACGCGCATTATGAAACAGTGCATAACTCTCCATCTCTACGCAAATACAGTCATGCTTATGCAAAAACTCGCGATACCCATCTACATTTGCCTCATGATAAAACACATCGCTGGAATGTATTCGTCCTTTGTGTAGGGTATACCCCAACTGCTGTGCACTTTGTTCCAACAAATCATTCAATGCCTTGCTGGGATAGCATATATCCCCCTTAGTCCCATTTTGAACCAGCGCATAGGTTGATTCACTCCAAGCACTGTCCGCCAGCACCAAATCAAATATGCCAAGTTCTTCACTATAAGCCCCGGCACTGCCAATGCGAATGATGCAATCCACATCATAGTAATGAAACAGTTCATAAGAATAGATACCAATGCTAGGCATCCCCATCCCGGAACCCATAACCGAAATTTGTTTCCCATCATAAATCCCTGTATATCCATACATATTCCTTACTGTATTAAACAATTTTGTATCATGCAGATACGTATCAGCTATAAACTTAGCACGCAGGGGATCTCCCGGCATTAAAACCACTTTGGCAATTGCACCCGACAAAGCCGCATTATGAGGTGTCGACATATCATTTCCTCCTGTAATTTCCCATGTTTCTTAAAATCTATTATACAAAAGATAAACTTGTTTTGCCAGTCCTGCATCTTCTTTTCTTCCCCTTTGCGCAAAGTTATCCTGCTATGTCTTTTCGCTCATTTCGTTTGCTCATAGGTATAAGTCATATTATGAAATCCACACTAGAAACAGAGGTGAATCCTATGGCAGCTGCACATAAGGGTGCGATCTCCTTTGGCTTAGTCCATATACCGGTCGTACTCTATAAAACCACAAGTGATCATGATATATCCTTTAATCAATTATGCAGACAAAGCATGCAACGTGTGCAATATAAAAAATTCTGTGCAAATTGCGACAAAGAATTAAAAGCACAAGATATTGTCAAAGGTTATCAATATGAAAAAGATAAATATGTCGTTATGAGTCAAAAAGAATTAGATGCGATCAAAAGTGAAAAGGATCGCACGATTCATATCTTACAATTTTGCGCCCTTCATGATATAGATGATATCTATTATGAAAAGAATTATTATGCCATCCCCGACAGTGGAAGTGAAAAAGCATATGAGTTATTGCGCAGTGCTATGCAGCGACAAGATCAAGTAGCGATCGCCAAAACAGTATTAGGAACAAAAGAAACTTTGATGGCACTGTGTCCCCAAAGTGAGTGTATTCTCATGAAAACATTATTTTATCAGGATGAAGTATTGGCTTTGCCCAAAACCTTTGCCCATCCAAATATCTCCAAAGATGAGACGAAAATAGCCGAACAACTCATTAGCACTATGAGTGCACCGTTTGATCCCAATCATTATCATGATGAATATCAACAACGCTTGATGGACGCCATCCAAAAGAAAATACAAGGACAAGATATTGTGAGCGGTGAAACAATCCACAAGGAAGATCATATCGTCGATTTGATGGACGCGTTAAAACAAAGTATTGCGATGCAGAAAAAAGATGGATCACAACGTAAAAGGGCGGTACGTCATTGATATGAAAGATCCTTTTATAGATAAGGAATTGATGGTGATGTTGATTGCCAAAGAATGTGCAGCTTTTGATGATCCTGATTATCTATATGAACTTAAACTGGATGGAACACGCTGTCTTGCCTATTTAGATCAAGGTACACAATTATATAATAAACGGCGATTTGCTTTATCCTATAAATTCCCGGAATTATCGCAGCTACATACCTATGTAAAACGACGTTGTATTTTAGATGGAGAATTGTATGTGTATCAGCACCAGCGGGTGGATTTTTTCGCATCGCAGCGACGCTCCCTACTCAATGATCCTTTTAAAATACGGATGGCAGCCGCAAAATTTCCTGCTTGTTTCACTGCCTTTGATATTGTTTATGAAGAAGATCAATGGGTGAATGAGAAGCCGCTTTGGCAGCGGAAAGAGCGTTTGGCTGATATAATCATAAAACAAGATGATCGATTCAATTTGGCACGTTATATCATGAAGGATGGGATTGCCTTATTCGAACTTACGCAAAAATTGGGTTTGGAAGGAATTGTCGCAAAACATAAGGAAAGCCGTTATCAATTTGGCAAACGTACAAGCGATTGGGTCAAATGTAAAAATTGGATGGAAGATGATTTTGTGATATGCGGTTATATCGAAAAAGAGCATAACGTTATTTCGCTTGTGTTAGGGCAATACGATCAGGATATTTTATTGTATCAAGGGCATGTAACAATGGGGGCGATCAAAGCATTGGCACAATTCAAAACACTTCCGCATGGTCCTTGTCCTTTTCTCACCATTCCCAAAGGAAATGAGCATGCGGTATGGTTTTTGCCCAAGTTGGTAGGAATCGTCAGTTATATGGAACGCACTCCGCAAGGAGGATTGCGACAGCCGGTGTTACGGGGAATCCGCAACGACAAAGAAGCAAGCGAATGTCGTTTTACAGGCAACTGATTCCATGCGGGATGGTACTTCATCCTTATGGTAACACGCCAAATAATGAAATAGGATGGAACCACTCATTTCTGAGTGAATTAACTTAAAAAATGCACCACATAAATTTCATCCCATACAAAAAAGAGGTCACACCTCTTTTTCTTTTCCTAATTATTTATTGCGGCAAAGATTGGCCATGGTACGAACCATCGCACCGGTTGCCCCACTTTCCTCTTTATCGGCAACACCGGCAATATCCAGATGAATCCATGCAACTGGTTCTTCAATAAACTCTTGCAGGAAACAAGCCGCAACACTTGCACCACCGCTGCCTTTTCCAACATTTTTCAAATCGGCACTATTGGATTTCAATGAATCGCGGTATTCCTGTGCAAGTGGCAATCGCCAACCACGCTCATCGCTCTCTTTCAACGCTTGAACAAATTGTTCATAGAAAGCCTCATCATTGGCAAATACACCGGTATAAACACCACCCAAAGCCCGAGCACATGCACCTGTCAAGGTTGCAATATCAACGATTCTGGTGACATTATGCATATGTTTTTGTGCATAGGTCAGTGCATCGCACAGGATTAAACGACCTTCTGCATCGGTATTCGCAATTTCCACCGTTTTACCTGACATAGTGGTAATTACATCCTGTGGCTTATAAGCAGAGCCATTGATTAGGTTTTCACTGGCTGGCACGATGGCTATCACATTGCTTTTAAAGCGATTAGCTGCAATAATTTCCATAGCGCCCAATACATCAGCACCACCGCACATATCATATTTCATTCCATAACTGTTGCTTTTAATATTATAACCACCGGCATCAAAGGTCAAACCCTTGCCAACCAGTGCAGTATACGGTGCATCCGGCGCATCTCCTTGATAGCGAAGCACGATCATGCAGGGGGATTGATCACTACCTTGGCTCACAGCCAACAATGCTCCGGCTCCCAGTTGCGCCAATTGCTTCTGATCCAAGATGCGACATTCAATCCCATAGCGCTCTGCCATTTCCGCAGCCTCTGCGCTGAGCCGCTCTGGGGTCATGATATTCGCCGGAGTATTGGCTAAATCCTTCGCAAAGTTGATTCCCGCTGCATAGGCAAGCCCTCGTTCTATATCAGCACTGATATCTTCTGTGGCAATCAAATCCACATCCGCATAAGGTTCATTTTCTTTACCAACACGCTGTTCATGGTAAGCACTCAAGGTGTAACTTTCAGCAAACAATGCAGCTACCTGATGGAGATCCACTTCCTCGCACACTGCATGTTTCACAACCAAGGATGCCGGTTCTTTCAGATACTTCGGCAGTCTTCCAAACACCTCCCGCATCTTAGCACTTGTCATTTCCTCACGCTTTCCCATCCCCAAAAAGATGAGTTTGGCGAATGGCAATTTCCCTAAAGTATGAATGATTGTCACTTTGCCATATGAAGTATCCACCAATGCTGTAATATCATATTCCAGATGAACACCCATAGCCTCACATACAGTATCCTTTTCATACACGGGAATAATAGCATCTCTTTTTCCCTCGCGGCAGCAACTATACGCACATTGTTTCATAAAAATTCCTCCTTTTGCATTTGTGCAGTTTTCTATGTTTCACTGTATTTGTTTTGCTTGTTTTGCTTGTTTTGCTTGTTTTGCTTGTTTTGCTTGATTTGCTTTCAATTCACTTTCGATTCGTTCTCTATTCACTTCGATTCACATACTCCTTCAGTATATTCGATTTACCTCATTTTAATATTTCTAAACCAAAGAATACTTCTGTCGTTTGATCATCATCAAGATGTTTGATCATCATCAAGATGTTTGATCATCATCAAGATGACGGAGAATCATTCGTCTCTGTTTTCTGGTCATCACCTATGCTTTTTTGAAACTGATAAGAGATCAGCCAACTATTTAGCTCTTGTATCAAAGTTTCCGCATCACTGCGATTATAAGTGAATATTCCTACAATATAAGGCTTAGGCGTATAGACAATACCCGTCGCATGCAGATTGCGATCATAATCACCATACTTCTGTGCAATTTCAAACATATCGGTACTTGCCTGTAAGTATTCTCCCCCATTCGCCTGCTTCATATAACCAATTAATGTATCGTAATGACTGCGTTGTTCATACAGGTGCATCATCACTTCCAGCATATAATGCATAGAAACAACATTTTGGGTGTAAAAATTGTTAGGCAATTTTTGTTCGCTGTACGAAGTTAACAACTGCCGAAATTTAGTAAATCCGCCTAAGCCGCGCACCAAGGCATTGGTCGCTGTATTATCACTATAAACAATGCTTTGCTCCTGAAGATAGGAATAAGGAATTTGATCATTGACCTTATACTGTTTCAATGTGTTTCCAGCACCGCTTTCCACATCAGCACTTAATAACTTGATGGTATCCTGTGGATTCATTTCCTCATTAGCATAGCGATCCTCCAGCAACATGTTCAACGGTACTTTAATAATACTTGCCGCATAAAACATCGTATCCGGATTATACAAATAGGTTTCCTCATCGTAAGGGTCATAGTAATAAAAACCGAAATTGGTGCTGGTTAAACGCTTGGTTTTCATAAACTGTGCCAGCAGTTCCTCCACACTGTTGACGTGCGGGATACTTACTAAATTAGGCTCAATTTTCCAGACATCATAGGTTCGACAGCGTGTTGTTTCATTCGCAAAGGCATCTATCGCAGTGACACAAATATCCTGTTCGCCGCTTTCCAATTCATTGAGTGCCGGTGAAATTGCAATTTTATAATCACTATCCTCTTGTATGGTATAAATAGGGTCGATATAGCGCTCCCCATGATAACTATACAGATAAATCGAATCGCGTTCATTAAAGGTAATCACCGGTGCTTTGTCATCCGTGATATGGATGTGCAAAACATAGGTCTTTGATGCAAAAGTGACCTCAATATCATATTCACCAATACCGTTGATGGCCGCAAGTTCTTTCGCAAAACTAACATCTTCATACTGACGACCATAACGTAAATAAGTCTGACTGTCTGTAGGAAGTGGCCTGCCATAGGAAAACTGGAATTCATTTTGTCTTAACTGGGGGGCTTGATACTGAGACCATACAATCCCAGCGATCACCACCAGTGCCAACAAAAACATCAGGTTAAGAAACCATTTCCGTTTGCGCTTTGGCTTAGTTTCATCTTCTCTTTTTTGCGCCAGTTCCAATGCTTTTTCATCCAGTGGCAAATATTCCATAGTGCCCCTCCTTTCCCTATGCGCTATAATTGTTATCAAGATATACGATTTTGAAATGAATGGCAATCGCCATTCTCCATCAGGCTGACTTGATCCAACTGTTCAAACCATTTCTGAAATAATACAGCCTCTGAAATGGTGCGATTGGCATTGCTTGTACTCGGCATTGCAATCACGGTTTGTTGTGACAAATGAGCAAAGTGGCGCTGAT
Organism: Erysipelotrichaceae bacterium; assembly: GCA_022799495.1. Classification (GTDB taxonomy): domain Bacteria; phylum Bacillota_I; class Bacilli_A; order Erysipelotrichales; family Erysipelotrichaceae; genus C-19. Next base: position 42,310 of record JAAWON010000008.1, read on the forward strand.
AAAGATCATAACTTTTTTTACCATTACATAGAATGCGCTGAATACTGGGATAGGTCGCCAATAATCCGGCAATATCATTGCACTCCTCTTTGCGAATTGCACTGTCCAAAGAACCCTCACGCTCACAACTGCCGATGACATCCCACAAAATAATATGATGCGTTAGAATACAATTTCGCTTATCCTCATAACTGTTTAATGGTAGATCAAAGTATGCTTGCAATACCTTCCAAAAGCGATTATGGCGATATCCATAATACTCCTGCTTGGCTAGTGAAGTGACACTAGGCATGGAACCCAGTATGAGAAGACGCGGCTCATCGGCAATGATCGGATCAAACCCGTACAGGCGCATGTGCTACTCCGATCAGATCATGAACCAATGCATCCGTAATCGTCACTTGAACAAAACTGCCCAAGGGGATATGCTCACTGCTTGTGAAAAAGACTAAGCCATCGACTTCATCCGGCGCACTAGAGCGATCCCGCCCCCGATAACGACCACTTAAAGCATCCAATCCCTCTACCAATACCTCAACTGTTTCGCCAATACGTTGTTTCAAATTTGCGGCAGAAATATCTGCTTGCAGTTCCATCAGCTGGTTCAAACGCTGCTGTGCCACCGCCGCATCCACTTGACCTGCAAATGCATACGCTGCCGTATCCTCTTCTCTGGAGTAAGCAAAGGCTCCCATGCGATCCCATTTCGTCGCTTCAACAAAAGTCATTAAATCGTGAAAGGCTGCCTCATCCTCCTGTGGGAAACCGACGATGAATGTGGTTCGCAAGGTCGGTTGCTTGCAATGCTTGCGAATCAGAGCCAATAAGTCTTTCACCTCATGCATCGTACCACGACGATTCATCAGTTTTAACATGTGATCATTGGCATGCTGGAGCGGGATATCGAAATACGGCAGTACCTTATCCAATTCTGCCATCGTTTGAATCAATTCTTCATCAATTTCATCCGGATACATATACAGCACCCGAATCCAATGCAATTCTGTAATTGCATTCAACTGCCGCAACAATTCTGACAGGGATCGCCGCTGATACAAATCAACACCATATTTGGTCGTATCTTGCGCAATCAACACAAGTTCTTTCACACCATTCGCCGCCATGCGTTTTCCTTCCTCAACCAATTCCTCCATCGGAAAGGAAACATTATCACCACGAATGGAAGGGATCGCACAATAGGTACAATGATTGCTACAACCCTCAGCGATTTTCAAATAACCGCTCCATGGTTTTGTTGCAAGAAGTCGCTCACTGTCTTTGAAAGAAGGCAATGTTACATTTCCCAGTTCCTGTTTTAATATCTCATGCAGCGTGGGATACGATTGAATCGCAATAACGCGATCAATTTCCGGAATCTCTTTTTTAAGTGCTTCTTGATAGCGCTGTGCCAAACAGCCCAATACAATCAATTTTTGCAGTTTTTGTTTTTTATAGGCAGCCATTTCAAAGATAACCGAAATCGCTTCCTCCTTCGCTGAATCAATAAAACCGCAGGTATTGATGATGATTGCCTCTGCTTCACTTGGATGCGTTGTCAGCGTATGTCCACCTGCATGCAACATTCCCATTATTTTCTCACTGTCTACTAAATTCTTGCAACACCCCAATGATACAAAACCGACTTTCATAGAGCCTCACCTATCCTTTTCTGCTTTACAGGGAAGAAACACCAGCGTTGATGTGAATCGTATTGATCCACTGAACAGCCCTGTCTTACTCATCCATGTTCTTTGATTCGCATTTTCACTTAAACTGTATAATAATATATCATTTTTTTGGTATTTCTTAAAGATAAAAAAACAGAATTCATATGGTTTCCCCTTATAATTCATACGAAACACGCAATGAGCGAATCCCTTTGTCATCGCAACTTTCCCAATCTTGTGCGTAAAGGGGGTTCACACAATCCTCAAACTGTATGCATTAATAAGTCAATCAAACAGGAATCAGATTGAAATATAAACAGCCTTACACACATTCTTACGCACATTTCATTGCCAAACATAAAAATTTCTTCCTTATTTATAAAAAAATGGGATTGTACTGCGTAAAACAGTTTATTTTCTAATTGAAATTTGATATAATTCTCTTGACTAATGGTCAGAAAAGAGGATCAGATGTGAAGGACAGAACCCAGAGTATCGGCTGGCTCATTCTTTTCCTGATCGCTTCCGGCTTTTTTGGTTTTATCAGTGCTTGGCTGTTGGGAATCAGTGATCCCACTTCCTATATGATCACCGCTTTCATCTTGACGGTGATCGCTTTCGCCCTATGTCTTACGTTTTATTTCTATGCAAGACGTAAGGCGGAATATCAAAGTCTGTGGATGATGTTGTGCCGCGGCTGTTATCACGATGTGGATCATCGCATTGATGAATATGGTAAGGAAATGAACCGTCTTTGGGAGTTGAAGATGTTTGCCAGCTTTCACAGCGGTGATATATCAGCCTTTGAGCGAATCTATAAGGATCACATGAATGAAATCAATGAGCATAAAACACTGGTCTCCTATATGATTTGTGTTATTAAAGATCTCATGGATGCGACCCTGCGTGTGAAACCACCGGCAGTGTTTCTAAAGAATGACGGTAATAGAAAATGCGTTTATCGCAAACAGCGCGAATATAAGCTTTATAGCAATATAGAGCAAGGTGTGAAAGAGTATTATGGATCACAGAAGCAGATGGCTAAAATCTACTTTGAACAGTTTCTTAATCATACCGATGTCTTATCCAAGCCGCTTGGCTTCTATCTGTATTATTTGATGACATCGATCATGGCGGAAAGTGATCATCCGCAAACAGAGGAGTATTATCGCAAGGCGCAGCAATGTGTATTTGATGATCGTAGCCTTGCTTATATGGAGAACCTGCGTTCTAGGCTCTTTATTGTACAGAAAGGAATAGGGTATCACACTATGATGGACAAAGATAGGAATCAAAACAGAAGCGGCAATCCCGCATTTGACAGCGGACAAGGTGATTCATTGAATCGTTCCTTCTCGCTGGATCAACCGGCATTTCGGCGTGATCGAAGTGAACCGGCAAATACCGGGCGGCGCCACAGCAATGATATTCAACGAGAATTTGATGAGATGAATGCATCGCTGAACAACGAGTTTTCACCCTTTGAGCATGACAATGGACGAATGAGTCAAAACAGAAGCAATGATGCGATGAACCGCAATCAAAATGTGGGGCAGCAGGAAGTCAGTGATGATCTTGATCCGACTTGGTTTGCCCGCAATGCTTTAGATGCCAACAATGATAATCGCGGCACCCAAGCCTTCAATCAAAAAAATCCAAGTGTCAGTGAGCCAGCCTCACCTTTCCCCAATCGTCAAAATCAAACTATGCGAGGTAATTCATCCATGAATATGAACCGTAATCAAATGAATAGCAGTAATTCTGCACGGCCAATACCAATCAGTTCAGATCCGTTAGAGGATACCGGCTTTCAAAAGAAACAGCCGTTCTTCCCTGAACAAAATAATAACCAACCACAGCGACGCCGTACAAGCGATGAACCGATTTTCAATAACCATCGCGCGAATCAGGACAATGATCCGCGCATGAACTTCGCAAATCGTAACGATCGCCAAGATCCGCTTCAAAACACCGGATTTATGGATACGGCAGGTTCACAGAATGATAACAGGAGGCAGGATTTCATGGATACGCAAAGTATGGCGCGGGGTCAAATGGGTGGAAGTATGAATGCCTTGGAAGATACTCGCAGCGATGCGTTCCAGCCGACATTCCAAAGACAACAGTCATCTATGCCGTTAAGTGATGAATTTACGGAAGAAGGCAAGAAAAGTAAAAAGAAAAAGCGTTCTCGCAAAAAGAAAGATCAAAACTATGATAGTTATGATGATCATAATCAAGATCCCTATTTGGAGCAGCCGCAATTTAAACCACAGCGTTCCAGTGCGCCGAGTGAAGATCGTCCATACAGCACATATGTGAAACACAATCTGATGATTTTCTTCTTTGCCTTGGTAGATTTGGCTATCGTGGCAGTTGCGACTTCCTCCATTGTTTATACTTCATATTTTGAACGATTCTCATCGGTAAACTCTGATATCGTAAAAGATATTGTGATACAGGCATTGATCGTTACTGCGATCATGGCTTTGGTAACTGCATGTATTCATACAGGATTTACCATTATGCGCAAACCAATGCGTAATTGGAGCGGCACCTTAAAAATCATCTTGTCGCCGATTCTGTTAATACTAGCCGCAGTGATTGGTATCATCTGCCATATTCCGTATTTCATTTTTGCCTGCATCAAAAAGGGCAAGGAATAAACAGTGCCGATACTATCATTAAATTCTTAATCAGAAAGCACACAGATCATCCTGTGTGCTTTTCTTATGTGCATAAGGAATAGAAACCTATTTGAAACTTGTGTAAACATCATCTTATGAATCATCCGCTTAAAATAACATAGGATGATCGGTTAAAAAGAAAAAAGGATAACATTTAATTGAAATAGGATAATAACAAAAAGGCATGTGATAACACACATGCCATAAGGATACCATCTTTAACATCCCGATTCTATGATTGCTTAACGCTCCCCTTTCCCCTTTGCCTTATAGAAACAGCGCTGATCCATCGCATAAATACGCTGGGTAAATTCTCCTTCACTCACCTTACTGAGTGCCTTCTCCAACGTATGCATGCGGGCATCCATATTATCAATCAAGTACAATGCCTCTGCCTCTGGTATCATTGGCAGTACAGGACTTCCATATTCATACACACCATGATGTGACAAGACCATATGCCTTAGCAACAATGAAGTTTCCTCACTGATTTGTAGTTGCTCACAAAGACAAACTAATTCTGCCTGCATAATTGAAATATGTCCCAACAATCGCCCTGCCTTTGTATAAGCAGTAGCGATTGGACCGCTTAGTTCTATCAGTTTACCGATGTCATGTAAAAAGCAACCGGCCAATAAAAGATCGCGATTTAACAGTGCATATTGATTGCACAGCGCTTCTGCTAAATCCATCATTCCCAACACATGCATCGCCAATCCACCTACATAATCATGATGATTCTTAGAGGCAGCCGGATACTCATAAAAACGCTCCTCATACTGTGCCAATACAGCCTCACAGACCTTTTGGATCTGCTCATCCTTCATACTGCTGATCCGCTGCTTGATCTGCGTTTCCAGTTCACCTCGAGATAAAGAAGCGCAGCGCAGATAATCACGCAACTCCACATCTGTACCGTTATAAACAACACATTGCAATACGCGCATCTGAAGCTGGTCTTTATAATTGATGACATCACCTTTACAATCAATAATCATACCATTTTTTAATGCATCCAACTGTTCCTGTTCCACATTCCAAAATTTAGCATCCATACAGCCGGTTCGATCTTGAATCACAAAATTGAGATAAGGCGCTCCTTTATTGGTAATTCCTTGTGCCACATCACTGATCAATACACGAATCCACACCCGTTCCCCCTCATTCAGTTCATTGATCCATTTCTTCATTCTCCCACTCCATTTCTTCCATCATTGCCAATACATCACCGCTTTGAAACCCTTTACGGATGCATGTTTGAATTACCTTTTGTTTTAACTGCGCACCATGTAGCTTGCGCATATGAGCACGTTTGGCTTTTTCCATCGCTTTTCGTAAAGCAGCACTGTCGTCCTCATCGGCAAGATCCACTTCTTCACTCGCATGGGTGGCAATGCGATACTCAAACCCTTGTCCCATTAACTTTTGCGCAATCGCTCTACGCTTTGTACTCAAAGCTTTATCCTTGACCGATAACTTCAATTTCTCAGCCACACGCATCGCCTTAACACTTTCATCTTCATCTGAGAATTGCGCCAAAGCATTTGCGACATCATCATGAGGAATGCCTTTTTCAACCAATGCCTTAATGATTTTACCCTTACTTTGATAACTGTGGTGCATTTTTTCTATCTTACTCATCATATATTGATAATCATTTAGATAACCTCGATGGATCAACTCATGAAGCAATTGATCCATTTCCTCATTTTTCAATACATGCAAAGAGGCAAGATAACGGCGCATTTCCTTTGTCGTATAATCACGAACACTCAATTTTCGAATGCAGGAACGATAAGCGTGCAGAAGCTGTTCCTTATGACGCAGTTCTTCTACGGTATTACGATCCAATAATGTATGCTTTTGAATCTTTAACAGGAAGTAATCATCCAATGAGATTGTGATTTTGATCGGCTCATCCTCTTTGTCATTGATTACATAAATGCGCATCGTGTCTTCTGCGGCTTTGATCTTCGTTACCTCATATGAATCTTCAAAATCCTCAATTGCCTGATAATATACACTCATGACCTTAGTGTAAAACATATTGCCATCATAAGGCTTTACCATAGCGCGTGCTTGTGAGCGAATCGCCACTCTTTCCTTTTCCGATAGATTTAAGAAAGTTTGAATTTTCATCGCAAATTCTTGGGGTGTCTGAAAGAAATAACCACTTTTCCCCTCCAGCACCAACTGATCCAAAACATCATCCGGGCGTGCGAATACCGGCAGATGCGAGGCCAATGCTTCGATAAAAGTCATACCCTGTGTTTCACTCAGCGATGCCGAAACGAACGCATCTGACATTGCATAATAGTAAGGAACATCCTCACGCGGTTTTACGCCGGTAAAGTAAACTTGTTGCTGCAAGCCATACTGCTGAACCAACTGCTTCAGTTCTTCTAACTGTGGACCACCACCAACAATCATCAATTTGGTATGAGGATCATCGACATAACGAAATCCTTCAATCGGAATCTCGATACTTTTCTCCGGGGCGATTCGTCCGATGTAGACAATGATACGATCCTCTTTACCAAAACCGAGTTCCTCACGCAACTTCCTTACACGCTCCTGATCCAGCTGAGTAGGATCAAATTTCTCCAATTCCAACCCGGTCGGTATGGTATAAATCGGCGTTTTTACCCCATATTTTAATAATGTCTCCTTGGTTTTCTCGCTCGGCGCAATCACACCCTGTACATTGTCGGATATCATCCTTGAAAAAGTAGTAACGAACTTTTTACTGATAATATCCACTTCCTCTATATCAAAGCGATTGATATAATGCGTATAATCCTCATACATTGTATGATAGGTTGATACAACGGGAATATTCAAATACTTGGCGACAATACGCGCAAACATCCCGACGCCAAATTCCGTATGAACATGAATCACATCCAAATTCATCTTGCGGATTTCATCGCGGGCGGAGAAATGATAAGGGGTAGACAATTTATATCCATATAACCACTTTAATTCTAACCCGGGCAAACGCAGCACATTGCCATCTCGCTGTGTTGTTAAAAAGCCCTTACGATTTGTAATGATAAAAACCTCATGGCCATTTTTCTCCAGTTCTTTTTGTAAGGTCAATATCGAAGATACAACGCCATTGATTTCCGGAGCGTAGGTATCTGAGAACAGTCCAATGCGCACACTGATTCCTCCTTAATCTTTTCTAATTCCTAATTTCTTTTTTATACTTTCATTCTTGCCTTAATCGAATCCAATCTTCCTCCAATACAAAGAATTTATGTATTCCTATACCCTTTTGCAAGGGCATCCTGCAAGTGCAATTATCGCTGTGCCGTTCGCTCTTGTAACGCTCTTCTTGCCTCAATCAAATCATATTTGCGTTTGGCAAACAAGAAGATCAATCCACCGACAATCATAACAAAATGATAAGTGGAAAAGCGCCAGAAAATCATAACGCTTTTGGCCAGTGCCGAGGGAATGATGGTGGAGAAAATAGACACAAAGGCCCATTCCGTCCCCCCACTCGCTCCGGGAATTGGAATAAAGGTATTTGCCATTGTCACAAAACTAGACATGGCAATGATCACAACCAGTTTTGACAGTGGCAATTCCACCCCCATTGCGTAGCAAACCAAATACGGCAATGCATACAACATCGTCAGGCGCAACACATTGATCAATACCGTTTTTACAATTAAACGCTGATCCTTTTTTAAACGTCGAATTTCATTAGTGAAAGATTCCATTTGTGCTGTCCATACCTGTAACGTCTTTTCTTTATTTTTGACAATATGCAGTTTGCTTAACAAAATAACGCCCCATTGAGAAAAGCGTACAAATACTTTGGGAAACAATGCCATAGTCCAAAGCAGGGCAATCACACAGATATTGATAACATAACCGCAAAGCACCAACAAAAAGAATGCATTTTTTTCATATACACTGGAAAATACACAGAGAAACAGCACGCTCACATAAAGCATCATTGTCGTTTGATAGATGATAAAATCTGCCCATAATAGACTTGCGGCATCACTGACTTTAATTCCCTGCTTTTTCATAATGTAAACCTGTCCGAATTGTCCGCCGGTTGCGCTGGGAGTAATACCACCGAAAAAAGTGCCGACGAATGCATTCTCCAAAGCCTCGATATTTGAATAATTCGCCTTATACTTTCTGCCAAAGGTTTTATAAATCCAAGCAATGATACAATTATAAAGCAATCCCCAACTGATGATTAGAATAAACCAGTACCATTTCACATTAAAAATCAATCGCAGAATATCGTGATAATCATCTTTTAACGAAAAAAACAATACCGCGAGCGTCAATACGATGATCACCAAGAAATTCAAAGCATAATGATTCTTTTTCATCTTCTTCACCTACTTCAAGTCGTTTACAGTTTAACTTTGATTCTTCTTCCTGTGATATCTGCGTTTCTTTCGTTTCAACTCTGCTTGATGTGCTTCATGAACCTTTGTATAAAAATCAATCCAAATACGCAGGACATTTTCCTTAGAATAATAGTCACTAATTGCCTGTGACATCGCTTCACTTTTCTGATAAAACTGCGGATCGTTTTGAAGCTGCGTCAATAACTGCGCAAACTCTGTATTGTCTTTACCTGCTAAATAGTTATGAAACAAAATATCCTCATACAATGCCAAATCACGCAGTAACAGCGGTTTATGCAGATTTACGGCTTCCAAAATAGCCATCGGAAACAACTCATTATAGGAAGGCATGAAGAGCACATCCGCAATATTATAGATATCATTCATTTGTTCTCTTGGAATAATTCCGATGAATTTCACATTCACCGGCGGATGGTCTACAATCTTTTTTAATTCTTCATACCCATCGGTAATGCGGCCAAAGGAAAAACCTCCACTCCATACAAAAGTGATATCAGGCCGCTGTTTCGCTACTTCCACAAAATCTAATACACCCTTACGTGTCTGAACTTGTCCTACTCCAATGACCACAAAAGCATCATGAGCGATTCCATAACGATCGCGCAGTGCATTGACTTCTTCCTTTGGTTTACGATAAAAATCATCCTTGGATACATAATTGGGAATATAGACCATCTTTTCCCGCTTGATCCCGTATTTCGCCAAAGCATCCATAAAAATGGGATTGACCACGATCAGATAATCCGCTGCTTTGTATAATTCAATCACATATTTTTTAAATATCTTAAAGACCGCCTTCGGCAGTTCGATACTGCCATCTAACGTATCAGGAAGAAAATGCACATAAGCAACGCTTGCCGCCTTACTAGCCTTCATTTTCAAATAATTTTGCGGATCAACGGTATGAATATGTTGAATATCACAATCCATAGATCCATTGATGGTCACCTCAAAACGATCGCCAGCACCTTCCTTAATCAGATTGACCTGTTCTAAGTAGGCGCTGCCAACCCCCTGCCCATCTACCTTATCGGCACTGGAAAGCATATTGATTCTTATTTTTTCCATGAAGCTCCTCCTTATTTCATGATTGGTCATAGTTTGGAATATGTAAGAGCATATATGCCCTTTTTCACAAAGTATATTATAGCACAAAGACAAAATGAATGCGACAAGGTTTCAATTTTGTCATATAGGATGCATAGGTAGTTAAAGTAAGTAGAATTAGCAATCCACTTAGGATAAGTGGTGAGCGAGGGTGGAGAGAGGATAAGAATATACAAAAAGGAGCGATGACATGCGCTCTTTTAAGATTCATTTTGTTTTCATTTAAAATTGACGAACACTCTCGCGTTTCTTTATGGTATAAGTAAGATTTTGCCATTGCGGCGTCTTACCTTCAATGATGGCAATTAACTCTTGTACCAAATTATGGGCAAACGCATGATAGGGGTAAGTGAGTGCACTGATGCTTGGAAACATTGCTTCACATTGCGCACTGTCGTGGTAACAAGCCAAAGAGAGGTGCTGCGGTACATGGATATGATGCGTATGACAATAACGCAGAATATGCGATGCAGTATGTGCATCCTCGCACAAAATAATATCACCGTCCATTTTGATCACTTGATCCATCCATTCTGTAATTGGCCGACCTGCTTTGCATACATGAATATCCAGCAATGCCGCCTGATAAGCAGCACGGATGCCTTCTCTTCGCTTTTCGCCCACATGGGCATCCTGTTGTAAATCAATGATGCGATATACATTTTGTTCTAGCAGATAGGCGCCCATCTGTTTACCGGCCTCTCGTTCATTCAAATCTAAAAATGGGGCATAATCACAAGCCTGATTCGCAAACAGTACCCGAGCATGATGTTGCTTCACACTCATGTTCAATGCATTGGGATCTTCACAATCAAGTAGAATGACTCCTTCTGCCCCTTGTGCCAATAACTGATTCAAACAAGTTGCCTCACAACCTGCCTGTGCCAGCGCGATTAGACTTTGATAACCCATAGTTTCACACGCATCCTGTATCCCTGCTAGGATTTGCGGATGACCTTGTTTGTGTAGCGCCTTTACCATAACTCCAAGCACTTTGGTATGCTTGGCCTTTAATCTACTTGCCAACATATCACGCTCAAATCCGAGTTCTTGAATCGCTTTTTGAATGCGTTCCTTGTGTTCCTGCGACACATAACCATGATTCAAATACCGAGAGACACTGCTTTTGGATACTTGACAATGCGCGGCTACATCTGCGATCGTTACCTTTTTTTTCATACAACCCCTCATTTCCGTTGTTATCATTATATCAGATAATGAAAGAAAGGTAAAAATATGATATAACGAGCTATCGTTTTTTTGAAATGTGCGCTTTCTGCTTTATTGCTTCATGAAATATCCTTTCCCACTCATTTCTAAGCATTCAACTTTATCCCGGTACAGTGATATGTTATAATGTTCACGAGGTGATAGTATGTTAGAAACAGGACAAACAGCAATAGATTTTACATTATATGATCAGGAAAATCGTGAGGTCTCACTCAGTGATTTTAAAGGCAAAAAAATTGTATTATACTTTTACCCTAAGGACATGACAAGTGGCTGCACAAAGCAGGCATGCGCCTTTGCGGCAGCGTATGAAGAATTTAAAAAAGAGGATATCATGGTCATTGGCATCAGTAAGGACAGCACAGCCTCTCATCAGAAATTCGCTACGAAATATGAATTACCTTTTCTGCTTTTGGCAGATCCTGAATTGAAGGCAATCACAGCTTACGATGTGTGGAAAGAAAAGAAACTATATGGAAGAACTTATATGGGTGTTATGCGCTCCACCTATATCATTGATGAGCATTTCACCATCATCAAAGTATTTGAAAAGGCAAATCCGGCAAGCAATGCGCAAGATATACTGGCGTTTCTTGCACAACCATCTAAGGACCAATAAGTAAGCAAAAACACAGATGAAAAATCGCAGTTAAGCAGCTGCGATTTTTTTATGTTTATTGAAGCACTTTTGTGCCTTCTTTCTTCGCGTTTTCGTATTCGGTAATTAAAACTTTAATAAAAAAGGAAGATATTGCGAATGAATACCTTCCTTCTGCATCCTTTTTCTAAAAACTATCTTAATACATTGGTGCCTGTGGCATCATTGGAGCGGGAGTGTCCTCCTTAATTGCGGCAACTCCTGCCTCTGTGGTCAAGAACAGCGCGGAGATACTTGCGGCATTTAACAATGCGCTTCTTGTGACTTTCGTCGGATCAATGATACCTTTATCAAACATATCACACCATACCCCAAGTTTTGCGTCAAAACCTTCATTTTCTTTGGCATTCTTTTGGTGTTCCAAGATATCATCTGCGTTGTATCCGGCATTTTCCGCGATCTGTAAAATTGGCGCAGACAATGCATCCATCACAACCTTAATTCCCTTTTGTACATCCACTACATCGGATTTCAACTGATCCTTTAACTCCATATAGGTATGAACAAAAGCTGCACCACCACCGATGACAATACCTTCCGCAACCGCTGCGCGTGTAGCATTCAAAGCATCCTCAATCCGCAGTTTCTTTTCTTTCAATTCAGCCTCAGTCGTTGCGCCAACCTTGATGATCGCAACACCGCTGCTCAGTTTGCCCAAACGCTCTTGATAGCGTTTCTTATCATAATCACTTGTACAGTTATCACGCTGTGCACTGATTTCCTTGATGCGAGCATCAATATCAGCTTTATCGCCGGCACCACCGATCAGCGTCGTGTTATCCTTTGTCACAACGGCTTTCTTCACCGTACCAAGATCTGTAATATCCATATCCTTTAATTCCATAGCCAAATCTTTGGAATAGAAATTCGCATGGGTCAATACCGCGATATCCTGTAACATTTCTTTTTGATTATCACCAAAGCCCGGTGCTTTTGTCGCAACTACATTGAACGTACCACGCAATTTATTAACGATAAGTGTGGAAGTCACTTCATTGTCAATATCATCCGCAATAATCAATAACGGCTTCGCAGACTGAACGATTTTTTCCAATAATGGCAAGATCTCCTGAATCGTATTGATCTTTTGATCAGTTACCAAAACGTAGGCATTCTCTAACTCAACCTGCATTTTTTCCCGATCGGATACCATGTAAGGAGAGATATATCCCTTGTCATACTGCATACCTTCTACAACTTCTAACTCTGTATCAAAGCCCTTGGACTCATCTACGCTGATGACACCATCACGGCCAACCTGATCCATTGCCTTCGCAATGATATCGCCGACTTCTTTACTACCTGCGGAAATTGTCGCAACATTCGCAATATCCTCACTGGTTTCTACCTTGCGGGATTTTGCCAAAATACGCTCAGCAACCTGCTTAGCAGCCATTTCAATGCCCTCACGCATCAATACGGGATTTGCCCCTTTATCAACTGCTTTCATTCCATTATTAATCATAGAAGCAGCCAATATCGTTGCTGTAGTCGTACCATCACCGGCAGTATCATTTGTTTTGTTCGCTACTTCGTAAACAAGCTTAGCACCCATGTTTTCAAACTTGTCTTCCAACTCTACTTCTTTGGCGATTGTAACACCATCATTGGTGATTAACGGAGAACCGTATTCTTTCTCCAATACCACATTTCTTCCCTTGGGTCCCAAAGTTACCTTGACCGCATTGGCCAACTGATTGACACCCTCTACCATCGCAGTTCTTGCGTCTTTACCGAAACGGATTTCTTTGCTCATGTCTGTTCCTCCTGTCCTATTCTACCACTGCCAATATATCCTCATCCTCGATGATGATATATTCAACTTCATCCATCTTTACCTTCGTACCGGAATATTCCTTGTATACGACACGATCTTGTTCTTTGATCTTTGCCTCACATTCCTTGCCGATGGCTACTACAGTTGCCACACTTGGCTTATCCTTTGCACTTTCCGTCAGGATAATGCCGCTGGCTGTTTTCTTTTCTTCTTCATCTTTTTTCAAAATCACATTTTTGTTCAATGGTCGTAGCATTGCGATTCCTCCTTTAGCACTCTTATCTATCAACTGCTAACACAGTATATTATACTCATTTTTAGCACTTTGGCAATAGGATTGCTAAAA
>JAAWON010000052.1 GCA_022799495.1 Erysipelotrichaceae bacterium
ATGTAAGAGTAAAGTCAACTGAAAAGAAGTGGAAATAGGTGTAAGAGTGATTTCCACTGATACACCTTTGATGTGGAACTTACTTTTTCACTTTACGAGTGATAAAAATATGCAAAAAAAGGAAGATATCCCTTAAAAAAAGATCTTGAAACATGTTATAATAGAAATGCTGTGATTGGGCAAAACACCGACTTGTCTAATGACAAATTTGGGCAAATGTGCAAAGCAAACGCACAAGCCAAAAGGAGAAATGCTATGCTGAACGTATTGAAACATCCGTTAATTACGCATAAGCTCACGCAGATGCGTAAAAAGGGAACGGGAACCAAGGATTTTCGTCAAAATCTGGATGAGATCGCCGGATTGATGGCCTATGAAATTACCCGTGATTTACCGAGTGTACCGGTAGATATTGAAACGCCGGTAGCGATGTGCCATACCTATGAGTTGGAAAAGGAAATCATCCTTGTGCCGATTTTAAGAGCCGGACTTGGCATGGTCAATGGTATTTGTGACTTGATTCCCACTGTAAAAGTGGCCCATGTCGGCTTGTATCGAGATGAAACCACACTGGAGCCGCATGTCTATTTCGAGAAATACCCTACCGGTATTGAAAATGCAATTGTGATGATTGTCGATCCGATGTTGGCAACGGGTGGAAGTGCGACCGCCGCAATCGAGATGGTGAAGAAACAAGGTGCGAAAAACATTCGCCTTGTCTGCTTGGTTGGTGCACCGGAAGGCGTCAAGGTCGTTGAGCGTGAACATCCCGATGTGGATATCTACTTGGCCGCATTAGATGAAAAACTAAATGAAAAAGGCTACATTATCCCGGGTTTAGGCGATGCCGGAGATCGTATATTCGGGACAAAGTAAAATGAAACAGGCCGGTATGGCACTTCGTTTCATCATGACGATGGTGCTTTCCTGTGTGCTTGCCTTATTATTGGGTCTATGGTTAGATGAACAATTACATACCTCTCCTATCTTCGTATTGGGACTACTGCTATATGCGATTGGCGGTTCTCTTTATATGATGATTAAAAAACTGGGGGCGCTGTGATATGGAAACCGCACAGATGCATAGAGGCATTATTCGCTTAACCTGTATATTGAGCGTAGTAGTGGCATTGCTTTCCCAGTTGCTGTTTCATGATACGTGGAAGGAAAATGCACTGGGCGTGCTCATCGGCGCAATGTGTGGATTATTGGGTTTTGCGATGATCGTGCGCATGTCTGCCTGTATCTTGCCGGAACATGAGGAGGATGCTTTTAGCGCATATTCCTCACAACTGACGCGTTATCTCATCTATGGAGGGATCTTTGCGGTGGCATGGCTGGGTGGTGTACATATCATTGCCCTGTTAATTGGATTTCTGCTCCATAAGGCGAGCATACTAATCTATGTCTGTTGGCATCGAAAGGAGGATGATTGATGGATAATAACTTCGATGGAATTTTATTGAGCATCAATGGCTTTACAATCGAGCTTCAGCAATCGGTATTAAACTGGCTCATACTATGCATCCTGCTTGGCGTTTTCTTTGTCTTTGCCGGCAAACGCTTTGAGAAGGCGGATGCACGTAAGGCGCCCAAGGGAATATTGTTGCTGTGTGAACTAGTGGTTGATCTATGTAAAAACATACTCGGCGACAACCTGAAAGAACAAACCCGTCGCTTTTTGCCTTTCTTGGGTACTTTGATTATGCTAATGAGCATCAGTAATCTATTGGGCTTGCTGGGATTACAGCCACCCACATCAAATGTATCACTGAATATCGCATTGGCAGTCATGATGTTTTTGATGATCCAATACAATGCGATTAAAAAAGGCGGCTTGCTTGCCCGTTTAAAGGAATTGGCAGAGCCACTTTGGGTGATGACCCCGCTCAATATCATCGGTGAATTTGCTTTGCCGGTATCGTTATCTATGCGTTTGTTCGGCAATATATTGGCGGGTACGATTATTATGATGCTGGTCTATTCGGTCTTTCAGTTATTGATGCCGTTTGGACCGATTCTCTATGCGGTAATCCCGTTTTTACATATGTATTTCGATATCTTTTCGGGATTACTTCAAACGTATATTTTCTTCACCCTGTCCAGTTTCTTTTTGAGTGAACAGGTTTGTGAAAGCGAGGAATAACAGTTTTATTCATGTGTGGCATTCTATGGGAAACAGGCAACCCACAGCGTATCGTGCGATTTGCCGATTAAGTTCCATTTTGCTACATCTGCATCAAGCATTTTAAATGAATGCATCGAAACAAACATACGAATCACATGTAAGATAAAAGGAGGAAATTAACATGGAATTCAATGAATATTTTGTAAAGGGTATGGCAGTGCTCGCTGCCGGAATTGCGATTTTAGTCGGTATTGCCCCGGCATTTGGACAGAGCCGCACCGCAAGCAAGGCGGTGGAAGGTGTTGCCCGCAACCCAGAGGCTGCCGGTAAAATCCGTTCTTTGATGGTGCTTGGTATCGCATTGGCAGAGACTACCGGTATCTATGCATTTATCATCTCATTGCTTCTGATTTTCTTGATTGCGATGTAATTGCATTGGAAACAGAAGAAAGGAGGCGGATGTACCCATGTTGGATTTTGATATGAATGCGTATTTACGCTTAAACCCGATGGATATGATCATCGTATGTATATCCACTCTTTTGATCGTTTGGTTTGCGAAACACTTTTTTTGGGATAAAGTGCTGAGTTATCTGGATGCGCGTCAGGCAGCGATTCAGGCTGATATTGATGCCGGAATCAAAGAGCGAAACGAGGGTGCTGCCTATAAACAGGAGTATGAAGAAAAACTGGCGCAGGCCAAGGATGAAGCACATGCGTTAATGGAATGTGCCAAGGCAAATGCCGATCGTGAAAAACGCGATATTTTGCACACGGCTCATAAGGAAGCGGATGCGCTGAAAGAAAAGACCCGCAAAGAATTGGCACGGGAAAAAGAAGCGGCACGCGCGGAAATGAAAGATGCAATTGTCGAGGTTGCCTTTGCGGCTGCCCAGCAGATCGTCCATAAAGAACTGGATGAATCCGCACATAAGCAGTTTGTCGATGAATTCATCGCGCAAGCAGGTGAAGAGACATGGCAGGCATAGCCGCGCTTAGTTATAGCGATGCTTTATTTGCGCTCGCATTAGAAGAAGGACACCTTGAGGAGATCAAGGAACAACTTTGTTTGATCAATGCGCAGATACAGGAAAATCAAGCCTTTGTCAGTTTTATGAAACATCCTAAAATACATAAAAGTGAAAAACGGACTGCTTTAGATCAAATCTTTGGTGCGCAGGCAGAACATACGCTTTGTAACTTTTTAAAGTTAATCAGTGACAAAGGCAGATTTCATGAACTGCCACTGATGACCAAGGAATTTGTAAAGCAATATCGCGCTTATCATCATATTGCGGCAGCGCAAGTGACTTCGGCTCGTCCGTTGAGCGAAGGTGAAGTGAAGGCAGTCCAAGATATGCTGGAAGCGAAACTGAACCGGCGGGTGGAATTGCATCTAAGCGTAGATGCATCACTGCTTGCGGGAATACGAATCAAGATCAATGATGTGGTATTGGATCACACCGCATTAAAACAAATGGAACAGCTGAAACAGTTGGCGAAAAAAACTGATCAGCACAAGGAAAGTGAGTGTGAACGCGAATGAGTTTAAATCCGGAAGAAATCAGTAAACTGATTCAGGATCAGATAAAGCGTTACGATGAAGAACTGGAAATCGACGAAACCGGAACGATCATAACGATTGGAGACGGTATTTCCTTGATTCATGGATTGCGCAATGCGATGGCCGGTGAACTTCTCAGTTTTCCCGGTGATGTATATGGCATGGTCATGAATTTAGAGGAGGAACATGTCGGTGCGGTATTGATGGGTGAAAGCCGCGGTATCAAGGAAGGCGATGAAGTGAAGCGAACCGGTCGTATTGTTGAGGTTGCGGTCGGTGACTGTATGTTGGGGCGCGTTGTCAATGCCTTGGGACAGGCGATTGATGGTGGCGCAGAGATCAAAAGCGATAAGTATCGCCCGGTAGAGCGCGTGGCACCCGGTGTTATGACGCGAAAGAGTGTGCATCAGCCATTACAAACCGGCTTGAAAGTCATTGACTCCATGATTCCCATCGGCAGAGGTCAGCGTGAGTTGATCATCGGCGATCGCCAAACCGGTAAGACAGCCATTGCGATTGATACGATCATCAATCAGAAAGGCAATGGAATCAAATGTATTTATGTGGCAATCGGCCAGAAGGCCAGTACGGTTGCGCAAATCGTAGAAAAACTGCGTGCACATGATGCGTTGTCCTATACGACAATCGTATCGGCAACGGCCTCTGAGGCTGCACCCTTGCAATATCTAGCGCCTTATACCGGCTGTGCCATCGGTGAGGAATGGATGGAGAACGGTGATGATGTGCTGATTGTCTATGATGACTTAAGCAAGCACGCTGTGGCATATCGCACGATGTCACTGTTGTTAAAGCGTCCCCCGGGGCGTGAGGCATATCCCGGTGATGTATTCTATCTTCACTCCCGCTTGTTGGAGCGCGCTGCCAAACTAAATGATGAATTGGGAGGGGGAAGTTTAACCGCATTACCGATCATTGAGACGCAGGCAGGTGATATCTCCGCCTATATTCCGACCAACGTAATTTCTATAACAGATGGACAGATCTTCTTACAGACGGAATTATTCAACGCCGGAGTTCGGCCGGCCGTGGATAGCGGACTTTCGGTATCGCGTGTTGGAAGTGCGGCACAGATCAAAGCCATGAAACAAGTATCCGGATCATTAAAACTGGAATTGGCGCAATTTCGTGAAATGCAGGCATTTGCGAAGTTCGGTAGCGATTTGGATGCGGCTACGACAGAGACTTTGCGACATGGAGAACGCCTAACCAAGTTGTTGATTCAAAACCAATATGATCCGATGCCGGTGACGCATCAAGTGCTTTCCCTCTATGCGGCGAAACATAAGTATCTTAAAAAGGTAAAGGTTGAAGATGTCGGAAAATATGAGCGATTGATGTTACAGTATATGGAAGAACATCATCAAGATATCATCACGGCGATTTATGAACAGGGAGCACTGGATGAAGCATTGGAAACAAAATTGAATGAGTGCTTGGATGCCTTTGCCCTGCAATATGAAAGCGTCTTAGAAGGATAGCGTATGGCGCAGGGAAAATTAGCGATTAAAGCGCGCATTCGTTCGGTGGATTCGACCAAGAAAATCACCAAAGCGATGCAGCTGGTGGCTTCCAGTAAATTAAAAAAACAAAAACAGTTCATGGAGGAAAACCGCGAATATGCGTACTACCTAAAAGAGATTGTAGGTGATATCCTGCGGTCTTTGCCAAAGGAACCGCAAAATGAGAATGTACATCCTTATCTGCAAGATATGCAGGCGACAAACGGTAAGCGTGTAACGATTGTTTTCACTTCTGATATGGGCTTATGCGGCGGATATAATGCCAATGTGCTCAGAATGTTGGAGCGTGAATGCGAGGGCGATCAGGTGATTATGGTCGGCAGTCGTGGTGTGAATTGGGCGAAAAAAAGAGAGATTCAGATAATCAAGGAACTGGTGGATCTCGATGATGATTGTTACAACGAATTGGCGCAGCTCGGTGATGAATTGACCAATGCATATCGCAATCAACAGATTGTATCTATTCGCATCCTTTATACAAAATTCATCAATTCAGTTTCTTTTGAGCCTGAATGGGCGCAATTACTGCCGATAGCGGATGTGGCAGTGGATCATGAAACGGATAGTGTTGAGATCGACTTTGAACCAAGCGGTGAAGCGATTCTTGATACGCTGATTCCCATGTATGTGCGTTCCCTGTTATATTCGTATTATTTACAAACCAAGACGAGTGAACAGGCAAGCAGACGTATGGCAATGGAAAGCGCAACGGATAATGCCGAAGAAATCAAAGAAACATTAGAACTTCAATATAATCAGGCAAGACAAGCGGCAATCACCCAAGAGATCACCGAGATCGTGGGCGGTGTCAATGCGCTTGCGTAAAGGAGGTATATACTTTGCGTAAACAAAAAGGAAAAATCGTACAGGTCATTGGACCGGTAGTCGATGTTTGGTTTGAAAACGGTGAATTGCCGGAGTTGATGAATGCGATTGAGATTCCCCTGCATGAGCAAGAACCTTTAGTGGTGGAAGTGGCGCAGCACATCGGTGATGAGCGGGTGCGCTGTGTGGCCATGGGTTCTACCGATGGCTTGGTGCGGGGAATGGAAGCGCTGGATACGGGAGCGCCGATTCAAGTGCCGGTTGGAGACAAAGTGTTAGGACGTATGTTTAACGTTTTGGGCCGCGCGATTGACGGGATGGAGGCGCTGAAGGATACCCCCAAACTGCCGATTCATCGCAGCGCTCCGGCATTTGATGAGCAGCAGACCACAGCGGAAATGCTGGAAACCGGCATCAAGGTCATTGACTTGTTATGTCCGTATTCCAAAGGCGGTAAGATTGGTTTATTTGGTGGTGCGGGTGTCGGTAAAACCGTATTGATTCAGGAACTCATTCATAATATCGCCAAGGAGCACGGTGGTAAATCTGTTGTTACCGGTGTCGGCGAGCGGACCCGTGAGGGCAACGATATGTATCATGAGATGAAGGACAGCGGCGTTTTGGATAAGACCGTGTTAGTCTATGGGCAGATGAATGAATCGCCCGGAGCGAGAATGCGGGTAGGTTTAACAGGCCTTACGATGGCGGAGTATTTCCGTGATCATGATCATCAGGATGTATTGTTATTTATTGATAATATTTTCCGTTTTACGCAGGCAGGCTCTGAGGTGTCGGCGCTGCTTGGACGTATGCCATCCGCGGTTGGTTATCAACCGACTTTGGCAACGGAAATGGGGCAATTACAGGAGCGTATTACCTCAACGAAGGATGGCTCCATCACTTCAGTTCAGGCAGTTTATGTCCCTGCCGATGACTTAACCGATCCGGCTCCGGCAACCGCTTTTACACATTTGGATGCGAAAACGGTATTGGATCGTGATATCGCGGCATTGGGTATCTATCCGGCCGTAGATCCACTTGAATCTTCCTCGCGTATTTTGGATCCGCTTGTGGTCGGCGAGGAACATTATGCGGTGGCACGTGGTGTCCAACAGATTTTACAGCGGTATCGGGAATTACAGGATATCATCGCAATTCTTGGTATGGATGAGTTAAGTGAAGAGGACAAAGTGATTGTCAATCGTGCCCGTAGGGTGCGTAATTTCTTGTCCCAGCCATTCCACGTGGCTGAGGTGTTCTCCGGCATCAGTGGTAAATATACGCCATTGGCAGATACGGTGCGTAGTTTCAAAGAATTGCTTGAGGGCAAATATGATGATCTCCCCGAACAGGCGTTTATGTTTGTGGGCACCATCGAGGAGGCTGTGGAAAAAGCCAAGCAGCTAGGAGCTTAGCCTATGATCCATTTAAAAATCATCACGCCGCAGGGTTTATACACGGAGTGTGATGTGGAGGCGGTGCGCGTGCGTTCCGTTGAGGGCGAAATGACAGTGCTGCCGATGCATACCCCGTTGGTTGCGATGCTTGAAACCTGCAAGTTATCTTTGATGATGCAGGGCCAATATCATGATTATGCCTTGGCGGGTGGCCTGTTGTATTTAGCACAGGATGAAATGAAGATCTTAAGCGATGCGATTGAAGGACAGGCCGAGATTGATGTAGAACGTGCCAAAAAAGCCATGGAGCGGGCACAGCGCCGCATGGAGAAAAAGGATTCCAAGACAAATCTCAAACGCGCACAAGTGGCTTTGGCCAAGGCAATTAACCGTATCAATGTATCAGGAAAATAACAGTAATATATCAAATGAAACACTCTTGTGACAGAGTGTTTTTTTTGCGTAGGGAAAGCGACAATCTCTATCAGAATATTGGTATACACGATCTGTTCTTAAGGATAAAATCAACTCAAACAGACAGAAGGGCAGACAACCATGGGTGAATGGGGAATATTCGTCACTCCACTACATATGAATAAATTGCATAAAAATAAGCATAATCAAAGATAAAATCAACTTTTAAAATTAAAAAAATAAAAATTAGTATATTGACAAAATGTAATTCTTTATATAGAATGAAAAAAGAAGGTGATACAATGGACTTTCATCAGGATGATCAACTGATTGTGCGGGCACAATGCGGCGATGAAGAGGCATTCAATGCCTTATATGAGAAGTATTATAAAACGATGTTATTTGTGGCATATCGAATGACCAATAATATCGAGGATGCCAAAGATGCGGTACAGGCTGCGTTTATGCAGATGTATCAATCCATTGCGAATTTAAAAGAACCAAAGTATTTCCGTTTATGGATGAATAAGATTGTACGTGGAAAATGTATTGATATGTTTCATAAGAATCGGGATTATGTGGTGGATACGACACAGGATGAAGTCATCAATGCCTATGCGGAGGAGCGCAGTGAATTTGTGCCGCACCAGCGTATGAAGTATACAGCGGATCAGGATATTCTCATTCATTTGTTAGAGGAATTACCGCCGCATTATCAGGAGATTCTGTTTTATGCTTATTTCTCTCAGTTTTCCATGAAGGAAATGGCAGGCTTGTTGGAGATTCCCGAAGGTACGGTGAAATCACGTTTATATGCGGCAAAGAAGTCATTACGCGATAAAGTGATGAAGTATGAGGGATTGTATCAGTATAAGATTACGTTCCATATGCCCGGATTGTATTCTCTTTGTCTGATGATGGCATTTCGTAAAATGGCAAAGGTGTATGGATTTGTTTCAAAAGAGCGATATGGCGGTTTTCGTTTATCTGGCAAGGGTGCCTTGGTGGGGACAGGGGCGCTGGTGTGTGTCTGTGGTGCTCTTACATTGTACTTGTCGCAAGCTAATGGTGATGTATCGACAATGCGGTTAAGTAATGAGAATATCAATGCACAACACGCTTATTTTAAATTGCGTGGATGGGCAATGGATGAACTGCAAATGAGTGAGAAAAGTTTGGCAGAAGTGGAAGCGGTAAAGGAATACTATGAATATTTAAAACAGGTACAGGGACCATATTGGGAACGCATGCGGGCGGATCATTGGGATCAAGCATTTGAGGAAATTGCGAATCACGGTTGAATATGAAATGCTTGGGTGGAAGGTGTGAATCAGTGTGGTTTTATCAAGGGGTTTTTAAAGATTTGTTCAAATAGTTTTTGGGATGGCATCATTTTTTAGAATTTTTATAAATAAGGATGAACTTTTTTAATCAATATCAAGACTCTCTAGATGAAACTGGAGTGGGTGACGAAAAATAGCGGGTAGGATGTACCGCTTTTTTCATCTTGCGATAAGCAAAGAAGTGAATAAAAAAGCCAAGCAAATTGAATGCTTATGAATAACGTCGAATGAACATCAAGAGAGAGGATGAGAAGTATGTGGAAGAAATTAGCATTATTTTTTGTGACATTGCTTGGGGTTTTAACGATACCGGTAATAAGCACCATAGGTGTTAACACAAATATGGATGCCGCAACCTCCATTATGAAGTTAAAAGTAAGAGATAATACTGGTGAATCGACTTTTACAATGGGATCGCATATATTTCAAGCAGTGAAGGAAAGTAATGGTGAATTATTTGCATTTGTACAAGGTGGCGTTGAGCGTGTGCCAGTGTGTAGTAGTGCAGGACTCACACAGCCTGCGGGGTATTCCATTCCATTGTGCATAAATGTATCCTATGCGAATACGAATTTACCGACTTTTGAGGCGATGATGAATGCTAATATTAGTCAAAATGAAGATTATATCATGAATGGACAGTATTTTATCCCAACGCGTGGCGATCTGGATGCTCTAACTCCTGCACAGCGTGTAGATAGTACCATCAACTACCTCGGCCAATCCAAAAATAATTATAATTATAATGGAGTATTCGCAACGTATAATTTTGCTGGAGATTTTGTGATAATGAAGCAGAGTAATTATACACAAAATGGTGGTTCCTTTGTATATGAAGCAGGGAGTGGTAATTATTATCCGTTAACCACTCACTTACATGATACGACGCAAAATAATACATTTCCTGCGTTTTCCTATATGGTACGACCGGCAGTAAAAATAAATATGAATAATGTTGTTTTCTCAGTAAATGCAGACGGCCGCCAGAAGGTCAATTTTAACGAGTTAGTAAAGCTGCGCAGATTGGACAACAACTTGACGATATCCGTACAAAGTAAAACAATAGAATGGATTAAAGACAGCAGTTTCGATGTGGAATTTCAGAAAGGTCCAGATGGTACAGCTTCATCCCTTCTTTGTAATGCAGCAAATGTCCCGTTGTATTATAATGTTCATGGCACAAGCAGTGGCACGGCTACAATCTCAACCGCTGATTTGACTCCCGGAAATACCTATTATCTGTATTTTGTTACCGAAGAAATTACTTCAGATAATCGTCCGTCAAGATCCTCTGCGTTATCAGCGCCAATTACGGTAAAAATTGTAGACCAACATAAACTTGCTTATGCAAAACAACCGGAAAGCGGAGCGAGTGCAGGGAAGGATTATGAGTATACGAAGAATGTAGATGGTGGTTCAAAAGTAGGTGTTATCACGGTTAATCCAAAAGGTGTGATGCCGCTTACCTATACCATTGAAACAAGTGGTGGAGATAATACGTATCAAAACTTTGAA
>JAAWON010000053.1 GCA_022799495.1 Erysipelotrichaceae bacterium
GGGGACACAAGGATTTTCAGTCCTTTGCTCTACCAACTGAGCTAAGGAACCATTGGTTGCGGGGGAAGGATTTGAACCAACGACCTCCGGGTTATGAGCCCGACGAGCTACCAGACTGCTCTACCCCGCGATATATAATGATGACACAACTACATGCGTTTTCTTGAAAATGGCGGAGGAACTGGGATTCGAACCCAGGCGCCGTTTGACCGACCTACCGGTTTTCAAGACCGGACCCTTCAACCACTTGGGTATTCCTCCATAAATGGGAATATCATTGGTGGACCCTGTAGGACTCGAACCTACGACCCACCGGTTATGAGCCGGATGCTCTGACCAACTGAGCTAAGGGTCCTTTTAGCAAAGATGGTGGCGGGGGTGGGACTTGAACCCACGACCTTCCGGGTATGAACCGGATGCTCTAGCCAGCTAAGCTACCCAGCCATTGATCATGCATGGTCGGGATGACAGGATTTGAACCTGCGACCCCTTGATCCCAAATCAAGTGCACTACCAAGCTGTGCTACATCCCGATAAGAATGGCGCGCCCAGTAGGAATCGAACCCGCAACCTTTTGATCCGTAGTCAAACGCTCTATCCAGTTGAGCTATGGGCGCATATTTGTTTGCTCTTATCGGCGCTTATTTATGATACCAAATACAAAAGGATTATGCAAGCCTTTTTTTTGTTTTTTGTGCTTTTCTTAGGAATTGATGGGTAGGCGCAAAAAAATGGACAGAGAAATGACCGTGTATGATTTCTAATATGTTCCATGGAGAATGGTTCATTCTACTTTTTCTATTTATTTACGATGAACAAAGAATCAGGGAAGAATACTATCTGAACAGAACTAAAAATAAGTGGAAATGCAAAAAAGTATTTGTTAAAATTAGAAAGGTCTCGCTGAAAGGAAATAATTATGGAATGGAATGAAACACTACAAGCGATTATTGATTATGTTGAAGATCATTTACAGCGAACGCAGGAGAAGATTGACTATGAAGTGATCGCAGGCATTGCCGGATGTTCCTTTCCTTTTTTTCAAAAGATATTTTCCTACCTAAATGGTATGAACTTTGCCGAATATATCCGTTCACGAAAATTGACGCTGGCAGGTTATGATCTACAAAGTACGGATTTAAAAGTAATTGAAATCAGTTATAAATACGGTTATGATTCGCCCACGTCTTTTACAAAAGCATTTCAATTATTTCATGGTGTTACGCCTAGTGAAGCACGAAAAAGCACTGTGGTTTTGCAAGTGGTACCCAAAATGCAGATCGCGAGTCGTCAAGCATATGCTTGGAGCATTGAACGTAAAAAAGGATTTCGCTTAGTGGGAAAACAAATTAAGGTTACTTGCGAACAGGATCGCCATTTTCAAATCATCCCAATGTTTTGGAATGAGTGTCAGCGCAATGGAATATTTGCGCAGCTTAATTCATTGGACATGGCTGAGCCAAAAGGACTGTTTGGTGTATTTGGTGATTATGATAAAGCATTGAATGAGGTTGCTTATTCGATCATGACCATATCGGATCAAGCATTGCCGCAAGGTTTTACTGAAATTCATATCCCGGCTACCTCATGGGCTGTTTTTACATGTAAAGGTTTGGTGCCACAGGCAATTCAAAAAGGTTGGCAATATCTAAATGAAGAATGGTTGATTCGCTACCCCTTTCGCCATGCGCCATGTCCGGAATTGGAATGGTACAGTGCCGGCAATATGTATGATCCTAATTATTTCAGTCAGATATGGATACCCATCATTGAGGAGGAATAAAAAATGGTCCATTTGGTTTATTGCGATAACGCAGGAAAAAAAGGTGAAAAAGTATTGGATAAAATTTTGGCAGGCACAAAGACGATGATCGTGCGTGGCGCTGCAGGAAGAAAGATTCCTCACAGCAGAGTATTTGTAGGAGAGCGTCTTTATTTTATGGAAAAGGGGAGTGCTAAAATTGGGGTAACTGCGATTGTAAAAGATGTGCAAAATCTTGTGAAGTTATCCGAAGAGGAAATTACCGATACACTGGCACAGCACCAAGACAAATTAAATCTATCACAGCGTCAAAAAGTAAGATGGCATAAAAAGTGTCTATGCCTTGTGGAATTTGAGCAGGTTGAACAAATAGACCCACTTGCTTTTGAGCATCAGGGGAATATGGATGACTGGCTAATTTTAGCAAAAATCGAAGATGTAGTTGTTGGATCAAGTATTCCATACAATTATGAGAATGCTAGATTTCAATAAGATGAGAGGAACCATGATGGCAGCCTGAGGGCTGTCATTGTTGCTACTTCGGATGTCTATATAGCACATCTCTCAAACAACGACCATTTTCATTGACCTGCCGATCGCATCCTCCCTACTACATAAGCAATCATCGTGAAACAAAAAAAATAAAGTTTTTTTGTATTTTTCGTTAAAAGTGCGAATAAGTAAATAGGATGATATAAGGGAGGGCATGATGGAACTATTGAAACAGGAAGGTAAACGTTTGGATGAAAAAGCAACACTAGCGGCTGTCAAACGCCAATTGTATTTTTTGCGAGATCATTTCTGGTTGTTACAAGAGGAGGAAAGCGGAATGGTGAAAGAACAACTGGAGCTGTTGGATTTTTTACCCTATACAAAAAGTGTGATACAGGTTCAAGCACATCCGCGCTCTTATCAAGGCGATCAGGTATTGCAGGCGATGCAGAAACAGGAGGCGGCTTTGGCTTATCAAAAGCAGAAACAACAGGAATGCATGACACATTTGCGCTTACTTGTGACGGCTATCGCAGCTTTGCCTGTAAATGAATCCGCATGTATTCATGCCAAGTATGTAAAGCGGCAAACCTATGAACAAATGAGCGCAGAACTTGATCTATCTTTAAGTAGTGTTGGACGAATCATACGGCGTGCTTGTCTGCATTTGGCGCAGTTATTGCATCTTGAGTGTTATCAAGAAGGACAAATATGGAAATGATAGGGGAATGAAAGGCAGAAACGAGAGAATTTTTTGGCTTTCTTCAGATTGGGATTGATAATTCAAATAAATGGTGTAAAATAGAACTGCATGTTTCATTCTTAATTATGAGCGGATATGCATGATGGAGGCATCGTGCAGTCTGTATGATTATGCTCTGTATGATTATGCATGTATACAAAGATGAAATAAGCAGATTTAAAACAGAAGATAGAGAATGAAAAACAGGCATAGGCATAAAGGATAAATGAATAAAGAATAAGGATACAACAAGGATAAAGGAATACATAGGAAAAGGAATATGCAGTTATAGTATAGTTATAAGCATAAGGAACAGAAAGAATACATTAGTAAAGAGCAATCAAAAGATCACGTTAAATACACATAGAGAGAAAAGAGAAGATATCGCATGGTTGAATATATTCATTCATTGTTGGATTTTCGCCGTTTACGAGCGACCCAGAAAATTGCCCTTAGTTTTTTGGCAGTGATTTTGATCGGAACGATTTTATTGATGTTGCCGATTGCCCATCATAATGGGGAGCGCTATCCGTTGATTGATGCGCTGTTTACAGCGACTAGTGCAACTTGTGTTACAGGGCTGGTGGTAGATGTCACCCTGAGTGAATTCACATTATTTGGACAACTTGTCATCATGGGCTTGATTCAGATCGGCGGACTTGGTTTAATGACCTTGATGGCAGTCTTTGTCTTATTGTTGAAAAGCCGTTTATCCATGCATGAAAGCATGGCGATCAAAGAAATGCTGAATCAGGATAAGGTGATTGATCTGCGTCATTTCTTGATGGACCTATTAAAGTATACCTTGGTGTTTGAAGGGATTGGCATGGCCTTGCTTTGTGTGCGCTTTATTCCGGAATACGGTGGCTTGCTGGGTATCTTTAAGGCTATGTTTATTTCTATCTCGGCCTTCTGTAATGCCGGATTTGATATCATCGGAGCGAACAGTTTGATGCCGTATGCCCATGATCCTTTGGTGATGTTAACGATCATGGCACTCATTGTGTTGGGGGGATTGGGTTTTGCCGTATGGTTTGATTTGCGGGATAAAATAAAACAGTTATGGCAAAGAAAGCTTTCGTTCCACAAGGTATACAGTTCACTGTCCCTGCACACAAAAATCGTATTGGTGATGACTTCCTTCCTGATTGTTACTACCGCGGTGTTAATTCTATTGTTAGAGTTCTCCAATCCGGATACCATTGGTCATTTTCAGCCTTGGGAAAAGGGGTTAAGCGCATTGTTTGAATCTGTGACACTGCGTACCGCCGGTTTTGCGTCGCTGAATTACAATGCCCTGCGTTTGGCAACGCAGTTTCTGATGATTTTGATTATGTTCATCGGGGGATCACCCGGTGGTACTGCCGGTGGCATCAAGACAACGACCTTGGCAGTATTGGTGATCTATGTCATTTCCAATTTACGATCTCAGGCCAATACGGTACTGTATCGACGAACGATTTCAAGGGAGATTATCATCCGCGCAATGGGCATCTTCTTCATGAATATGCTGGTGCTGTTGCTGGGGATCTTCTTCCTTTGTATCTTCGAGGAACACGGCTTTGTCGCCTTAGCCTTTGAGGCAGCCAGTGCCTTGGCAACGGTCGGCCTTTCCTTAGGCATCACCGCATCCTTGAGTATTGGCGGTAAGATTGTCATCATTCTCTTGATGTTTATCGGACGGATTGGTATTACTACCTTTGTCTTATCTATTGTCTCACATCGCTCCCATACGGAGCATCAAGTTGTATATCCCAACGGCAATATCATTGTCGGTTAGAAAGGCACTGTTATGAAAAAAATAAGAAAAGCACAAAAGAAACAATATGCGGTATTGGGACTTGGCATTTTTGGCTCCTCGGTTGCGAAAACCTTAAGTAAATATGATTGTGAGGTGTTGGCACTGGATCATGATATCAAATGTGTCAATCGCTTGGCCGATGTCGTTACGCAGGCCATGCAGTGTGATATTACCGATATTGATCAACTGCGCACATCCGGTGTATCCGAATGTGATGTTGCGATTGTTGGAATGGGCAATCATTTGGAGGAAACCGTTCTTGCGATTATCAATTTAAAGGAACTTGGGGTGCCCTATGTGGTAGCCAAGGCAAAAAATAAGCGTTATATGCAGATTTTTCTGAATGTAGGCGCGGATCGCATTGTACGTCCGGAGAAAGAGATGGGGCGACAGATTGCTAAGAGTTTACTAAGTAATAATATTGTAGAGATGCTGGATATTGATGATGAGTTCTCATTGGTTGAAATAGAAGCGCCGGTTTCATGGGTAGGCAAGAGTTTAAAAGATTTGGATGCCCGCAGACGCTATGGCATCAATGTGTTGGGAATCCGTCAGCCACAAAATAAGAAACTTTCGCTTAATCCTGATGCGGATTATATCATTGATGCTTGTGATCATTTGGTGGTCATTGCGGACAGTGAAACATTCTCAAATTTGGATGAATTGAATAAGATCTGATTATGATTGTAATGATGATTCAATTATCGCCGCTGTATGATGCGGCGCTTTTTTATGTCTTTTAACGCAAATGGATAAAAAGCAAAGTGGTAGGGATCAAAGGATGTAGCAATGTTGTGAACAGAAAAGTAGTGATGGGGATAAGCAAATATAGAATTGGGTTGAATGCAGGGAAATGAAATGGATGGGATAGGAAACAAGAGAATATAGAAGGCGCAAGAATCACTTATCTTCTGCTTGCCTATTTGAATACTTGTACAAAAAGATGAAGCAGATGCGACTTATTTTTAGGTCATTTTCCCATAGGATTTCATAGAATATATTATGGAGGAATGGGTATGGTTGAAGTCAAAAGCATTCATTTACAGAACAAAGCATTCATTGGCATGCATTTACAACTACCGACGTATCCGGTTTATTTAATTACATCTACTAAGACCATTTTGACTCAGCAAATGTTTGATATTCGCTATTTTCAAAAGGAACGCTCTATCGCAGTGATCATTACTGAATATCGTTATGGCTTTGAGGCATTGTTACATGCACCTGTCATTGCGATGAATGAGATTGCCAGACGCCGTGGGGTCACAACGATGATGAGCGGAAAAGAGGCACTGTTGCTTTGTGAAGCCAAAAAAGCGTAAAACGCATTGGTTACGCAATCGTTTCCTGCTGATTACTGCGATTTTATTTGGCTTGTTTGTACTTTGGATTCGTTCCTTGAATGATTATATGGAACCACGCCTACAAGCGATTGCCAAACAAAATGTTATCTTTGCGATCAATAATATTACACAAGCGGTATTAGCCGATATGGAATATGATCCCAGTTCTCTCATTCATGTTACCACATTGCCGGATGGAACGATCAGTTCGATCGAATATGACTCCTATCGTTTGAATCAGATCTTGTATACTTCTTTAAATACGATTGATGAAAGTTTAAATCATGATGGAGAGGTAAAAGGATATCCGGATGGGGAGGAGATCTATTTTATCAATGGGGCTGTATATGAGTGTCCGATCGGGCTATTAACCAAGATTCCCTTTTTGGCAAATTGGGGACCACGACTGCCAATCCGCTTAAAACTATTGAATGATGTGACAGGTGAGATTAAGGTGGATTCCACCCCCTATGGCATCAATAATACAATGGTAAAAGCGTATATGAAAATCAGTGTAAAAACACAGATAATCACAATCTTATCTACCTCAGAGTTGGAGAGTTCTACGGAAATACCAATTATTGTCCAAATTGTGAATGGCAAAGTACCACAACTGACGCCCTATGTAAGCGCAGGTGAGGAATGATACGCTATGGATGAAAGTTGAGGCAGGACTAGGCCTCCTGATATGTTAAGAACAATTTGTATCAGCAGTTAAAAGAAGGATAAAAATCAGGTTATGGCCACTGAAATATTTGAAATATCAATGGAAATGGTGTAAAATAGGTAGGAAAGATAGGAGCGATTATCGGATATGAAAAAAATAATTGGCGTTTTATTGTGTCTGACAATGCTTGCAGGCTGTTTCCCTTCTCAAAAAGGAATCGTGCAGACCGGTGCGAAAGAGGCAGTTGCGGCGATTGAAGGGGAAGACGATATGATCTTGGTGATCGGCAAAACCTCCTGTGGCGCATGTGAAGATTTTCATTCAGTCATGGAAGAGATTACCAATGTTTATGATATTCGTATTACCGAGGTATTGATGGATGGGGAGGAGCCACTCAAGGATGAATTAACCGGAGAAATCAGTTATCCG
Source organism: Erysipelotrichaceae bacterium (assembly GCA_022799495.1). GTDB lineage: Bacteria > Bacillota_I > Bacilli_A > Erysipelotrichales > Erysipelotrichaceae > C-19. The sequence continues at coordinate 7,237 of JAAWON010000053.1, forward strand.
GAGTATGAAAAATTAGAACAATATATCGGACTTGTGGGTGGAACACCAAGTGTTTACTTTATTAAGGGTGGTGTTTTGAAGGGAGCGTTTACCGGCGCAGTGTCCTATGAAACTTTTAAGCGAAAAATAGAAAAATACGGTTTCTTACCTGAGGAACAGGAAGAAGGAAACGCAGAAGGCGAGAATAGCGCAGAATAGGATCGGATTCTAACGATAACGATATGGGAGCGAGGAGACAAAGGATAAGCATTCTTTTGTGTCTCGCTTTTTTAGTCAACGATGAAATCGGGATAATGGGCGTATCAGTGTTAATTCTAATCAGTGGGAGGTGCAATATGAAATCAGCGTTGGTATTGGGCGGTGGCGGCAGTAAAGGGGCGTATGAAATCGGAGTATGGCAGGCACTGCGTGAATGTGGGGTTTCATTTGATCTTGTATGCGGTACAAGTATCGGAGCTTTAATAGGTACGATGATCGTGCAGGATCAGTATGATGAATGCCGTGAACTGTGGGAGCACTTAAGCGCATCGGATGTGATTGCCAATGGTGTCAATCTAGATTTTGATCTGGAACTGTTAATGGGCCAAAAGGGAAAATATAAGACCGTCTTGCAGGGCTATGTTACACATAAAGGCGCGGATATTTCCCCATTTGAGCATTTGGTCGCACAGATGTTTGATGCGCCGCGTTTTTTTGGCTCACCTATTGATTTTGCTTGTATGAGTGTGAATGCCTCTCGTCTTCACCCCCATGCATTTACTAAGGGCGAAATGCGCTGTATGCAGGATCCTTGTGAAGCGTTGCTTGCTTCCGCCGCATGTTTCCCCGCATTTCCGATGCGTAAGGTAAAAGGGGATAATTACATTGACGGCGGCTATTATGACAATGTGCCAATTCGCTTGGCTCGCAGTTTAGGCGCAGAAAAGATCATCGCAGTTGATCTAAAAAGCGTTGGAACCAAGAAACTGGTGACACCGCAGGAAGATGTTTTGTATATAGAACCTTATGTGGATTTGGGAAGTTTTTTACTTTTTGATCAGGAACGCATACGCAGAAATATACGTTTGGGTTATTTGGATGCGATGAAGAAAATGGGACGAATGCATGGTTATCTATATAGTTTTGCGATGGATGAATTGGATGAGATTCACCGTTTTGAAGAAGGATTTTCGCAGTTTTTAGAGCACTTTGCGATTCCTTTTGCCCATGAGCGTATTGCGGAATTGTATCACAGTATGCTGGATCGCCAGTTGAATGAGGTGATCCGCGATTTTGCGGAGTATGATCATCCTTATTTGCGAATGCTAGAGTTAAGTGCTTTCTTATTTGAATTAAACGATACCTATGTGTATTCTTTTGCATCTTTTTTACAGGCTTTGCGAAATCAGGTAGTAGATTATGTTCCAAGTTATGAACAACTATTTGATGAGTCCAAGGGTACAGCGCAGATTATGGATTTTATCAAGGATTTTTCAATTCGTGATTTGGTTTATTATGTTTTCCGTAGAATATCATTACAGGATGAGAAAACAACGAACTTCCTGCGGTTGCTAGCGATTGTGAAACCGAATTGCCTCTTATTGGCATTGATTTTGGTTTATGTGCAGGATGATTTGTGAGATAAATGAAAAAAAGAAAGAGGGATGTGGAATGATTTTATTGATAGCGGGGAGTACACATACGGGTAAGACGCTACTTGCACAGCGTTTATTAGAGCGGATTCAGGTGCCTTATTTATCCATTGACCATTTGAAAATGGGTCTCATTCGCTCACATATATGTGATTTGCGTGTTGATCAGGATCATGAGTTATGTCAGTATCTTTGGGGTATTCTTAAAGAGATCATAAAGACAAATTTAGAGAATCGGCAGAATCTGATCATTGAAGGCTGTTACATACCATTTGATTGGAAAGAAGCATTTACAGAGGCACAACTCAGGCATATTCGCTATCTGTGTTTGGTGATGAGTGAGGACTATATTCGTATGCATAAGGATCAGATCATCGCTTATGAACACACGATTGAACAGCGTAAATATCCCGGTGATATTGCGGTTACACAGTTGATTAAGGAGAATCAAAATAATATGCAGGAGTGCCAAAATCGCGATCTTTCCTATCATTGTTTTGCGCAGTCCTATGATTGGCAAACAGCGTTGGATCGATGTTTAGCATTGATAGAAGGGATCAATGGAAGAGGTGAAATTGATGGTTTTCATGAGTGAGCGCTTAATATTTCGTGAGTTGGTATGGGAAGATAAAGATGACTTATCTTTGATTCTACAAGATGACATTACCATGCGCTATTACAATGGGAAATTGAGTGATGTAGAGGTAGACGATTGGTTGGCAAGGCAGCTTCAGCGTTATCGAGATTATGGGTTTGGCGCATGGGCTGTATTGCGAAAGGATAATCAAGATTTGATTGGTCAGTGTGGGTTGACGATGCAGGGATGGAAGGATCAAACCTTATTAGAAATTGGCTATTTATTGCGTCGTGATGAATGGCATAAGGGATATGCGATTGAAGCTGCGAAAGCATGTAAGGCATATGCGTTTACGCAACTGGATGCGAAGGTTGTGCATTCCATCATTCGGGATACGAATTTTCCTTCTAAACAGGTTGCCCGGCGGAATGGAATGAGGGAAATGGATCGATGGGTGAAGCATTATCGTGGTGTAGACATGCCACATACATTATTTGGGATTATGCGTGATGAGGATGCCGATGATGAACTCAGAGCGCTTATTACATTTTGAACAAAGCAAATGATTCAAATGCACACGATCATGGTGTTTACAGATTCATTCTTATGGAGTATTCTGTCAATGTGATGGAATGGGAGTGGAGATAGGATGAATTGTTTTATTATGTGAAATTGTGGGAGTGATTATATTTTTTTGGGTTTTTCCTTTTTCGTGTATATAAGAATAGTGAGGGATGTTTAAGACTCTCTCTAACAGCGAAAGGAGGAGAAACCCTAATGGTGAGTAAGTATGAATGGAACGGACAGATGGATCGAAGTCTGGTGGATGTGACGTATGATGATTGGTTTAAGTATTTGTTCTTTGATGATTCTCCAGTAAGCAAGGAAATGTTAAAGCATTTGTTAATGGTATTTCTACCGGAGTATTCGATAGAGCAAGTGGAGCGGTTGGATGAATCCATCTTGAATGCGAATGGGCATATGGTACAAGAACGAGTGGATGGTGCCTGTCGCATCAATGAACGTGATCTTGTGATTGTGGAGATGCAGCGACGTTATCACAAGGGCGATGAAGAT